>NZ_JAUOET010000014.1:0-118320 GCF_031932075.1 Shewanella sp. SP1S2-4 | reverse complement strand
ACGGTCACAGTTGCAACAATGCCAATCTTAACTAACACTTCTGCTGTTCGTTTAGCTAAAAAGATATTGCCCCATTTCGTATTTCGGCTCGTTAGCTCAATCGAAAATTCCTACTCTTGTTGCCATAAAAGAAAAATGGACATCCAGTCTTAATGGCATGGTAATTAACCACCGACTATGCTTGGGTTAAGCATTAAACAAGGAGGTTTGTATGCCGCGCCCACGTAGAACTCAGATAAGTGTTGAAGATACTCCCTATTACCATTGCTGTAGCCGCGTGGTGCGGCGTGCATTTTTGTGTGGCGATGATGCCTATTCGGGAAAAAACTATGACCATCGCCGCGCATGGGTAGAATTGCTACTGTTTGAACTCGAAGCGGTTTTTGCTATTGATGTGGCGGCCTTTGCAGTGATGTCCAATCATCTGCATGTGGTGCTGCGGGTCGATATCGACAGCGCCAATCGTTGGACTGACCGCGAAGTACTTGAGCAATGGCATAAGCTGTTTAAAGGCGATGGATTAACGCAAAAATTCGCCAAAGGTGAGTTAGTTGAAGCTCACGAGGTCAACAGATTAAGGCATTCAATCGCAATTTACCGCAGCCGATTATGCGATATTTCATGGTTTATGCGTTGCCTTAATGAACCGATAGCAAGACAAGCAAATCAAGAAGATAACTGTACAGGTCGTTTCTGGGAAGGTCGCTTTAAATCGCAAGCCCTGCTCGATGAAGCCGCTGTGTTAACTTGTATGGCCTATGTTGATTTGAATCCTATTAGAGCGCAACTGGCTGATACACCAGAACAATCCGACCATACCAGTATTCAGCTGCGTATTCGGGCCGCATTAAAAGGTGAGCAACCTGAAAATCTACTGCCTTTTATCGGTAATGAGCGCGACAACCAGCCCAATGGCATTGCGTTTTTATTATCGGATTACCTTGAATTGGTCGATGATACAGGTCGAATAATTCGAAGTGATAAACGTGGGGCAATCAGTATAAATAGAGCTAAGTTACTGGCAAGATTAAATATCCCACATGACAATTGGCTCAAGCTCACCACTGAGTTTGGCAAGCTATTTCATGGTCCGGTGGGTACGCTGCAAGCACTCACTGATTACTGCGAACATCTAGAAAAGCGACGACGGCACTTTGCGGCAAGCTGTCAGCACTTTCACAGCAACTAAATGTAATACTGCTTAACCAAACCAATCACTGCCCATTTGTTTTATTGGGTGGGTTAGCATGTCTTAAATACACCATTTTTTAATGAGTTAGCTCATTTTTATGCTTTAGCTTTAGCCCTTCAACTGTTGATGACTCTCATTTAAGCAATTTTAGCTCGTACAAGTTGTAGACAAACCAAAAGTGCATTATGTTGTTGATCTAAAATGGATGGCCAGATTTTGCTATGTGAAAGACATTAAGCAGGATAAGGACGACCCACAGCTATGGTTTTTCCATATCCAAGAGGTGAGGGACGACCAATCCGTTAAGACGGGTGAATCAAGGAAAGTGCCAGTATGTCGATCTCTCATCGAGTTGGGATTACTCGATTACCTTCACTCTTTGCCCGTTGATGGCCGTTTGTTTCCGGTGCTCAAAGCAAACAATAAGGCTAAGTATCATCTAGCGGTTGCAAGGTACCTCAAAGAGGCGTTTATGACGCTCAATATCGAACATTTTGACACACTCAAACCGCTACATGCGTTCCGCCATCGCTTCATTACAGAGGCAAGGAAGGTGATGCGTGAGGATATTCAAAATGCGATAACAGGGCACTCTAATGCGGGGAATACGGGGCGAAACTATGGGATCTACTCAGAACTTCATCAGGCGATAGATAAGATGCCAGTGATAGCGATTCCTAAGTGGTGTTCTGAATCATAACAAGGCAGTAGCTTAATCTCTGTGGCTTAGTGCTAGTGTATACTAGCCTTCGTTCGTTACTATATTTTTCCTTGCAGTATCAAGTTATACTGTTGGCAAGTCGAAGCTCATGAAGGTATGAGATTATGAATCGAAAATTAGAAGTTTACGGTGTTCAAGCGGTTACAAGACCGAAGATTAAAGCGACCAAGCAACTTGATTTATCTGGTGATATTGGGCGTCAAATCGTGAAGTCTGAAACGAAACTAGCATTAAGAACCCATCCTAAAACTTTCCAAAAGCTGGCTGATATGTAATGGATATCATCTGTTTTCCTTTTGAACGAGTTGTCGAAATTAATGCGTTAATTCTATCGACAGAACCCGGCATGAAAGGTGCGGTTGATATTCCTAAACTTCAGGGAGCGTTAAGCCGTATCGATAATGCGATTGTCTACCAAGGCTTAGATGATGTGTTCGAGATTGCTGCCAAATATACTGCTTGCATTGCGGTATCTCACGCTTGTCCTGATGCAAATAAGCGAACAGGCTTAGCAGTCGCACTCGAATACTTGTCTCTCAACGACTATGAAATTACAGAGGATAACGAACTGCTAGCAAATGCTGTGCGTGACTTAGTGCTTCAAGAGATTACTGAGACAGACTTTGCAGACATCCTTTACGCTCAGTACCTTAATGGCTTGTAAGTCGTTTGATGAGGTCATTCTGTCTTCTGGCTACTGTGCGATTTATCTGCCTATAAATATTGAGTCCTAATGAAATGATGGTAAAAGAGAGGCTCTAGGGCCTCTCTTCAATTGGTTATAGATTAACCGTTAGACAGTATACTGATCCGGCGAAATACAGCTAGCTGAGCTCCACAACGGTTTTGAAGCTTGCCGTGTCTCAGGATCGAGTTCGATTATGTCATCAAATATTGGCTTTAAGATAATTCCTTTAATCATGGCTTTACTGTTGTGTCGGCCTTTCTCAAAGCCTTTCTCCACCAGCCGTTTGGTCATGATATTACGGGTCATCTTCCAGTCGCCATCACGCTCTGCCCACTTTCTAAAGGCATCATATAGCGTTTCTGTATAGGTAAAATCCCCCTTACAGGTACATTCCTCAAGGAATATCGCGAGTAAGTCTGACTCGTGACGATACTCTGCGATTTCTGACTTTATCGAACTGGGAATCGAGGCTTTAATGCCATCCTTTAGCCACATTTGAACGCCTTCTAGAGCCCAATTGAGGATACCTGAGAGTTCAGCATATAGCTTATCCATTAATCGTGGGTCCATCTGTTCCTGACTGAAACTCGCATTGAATGGAAGCATGATCATTCTTCGCCACATGCCGAGGCTCGTATCACGAATCACGGACTTGTGGTTACCTATCATTATGAGTTTAAACTTCGGACGGTATTCTAGTTCTACCTTGGCATAGAGTTGACGAGTGACAATCACATCATCACCAGTCATAGATTTCACTAGGTTTTCATTCATCCTAGAGCCTTCAGGTAATTCATTAGCCACAACTACACGACTACCAGCAAGCTTAACTAAGGATGGGTTAGGGCCTGTATTACCGTTATTGGTTTGCAGCAAAACACTACTATCGATCTGATGATAGTAACTTCCCATTAATCGCTGTATCACGTTCATAAAGGTGCTCTTACCATTACAACCATGACCGTGGAGGAAGAACAGTACTTGTTCGTCTGTTCGTCCTGTTAGCATGTAACCGACTATGCGTTGTAAAAACTTAGCGTATTCTTTGTCGCCACAGGTGATTTCATCAATGAACTGTAACCAACGAGGGCAACCAGCTGAGCTATCGAAATGAACATCCCCACAGCGGCTGATGTACATTTCTTTCTGTGCGGGTAATAGTTTTCCGTTAGCTAAGTCTAATACGCCATTGTTTACCCCAAGTAGCATAGGATTAGCATTGAAGCAGTTCGAAGATATCTGATTGCCTGACTTGAAGATTTCTAGCATATCCATCATTTTTTACGATTAAGCGTCATTCGGCCAAATTTTTGTAATTGCTCTGCTTCAGCTAACTTAGTCTTATTTTTGGTTTGTATTGCTTCTTCTAACATACTACCAGCTTGATTGATAAGACGTTCTCCAACACATCGGGTATATTCAAGCTCCTTTCCGCTTGATGGAGCCCAATGTTTGCCATTAAAGTTAACTATGCTGTTAAGTTCTGGTACGTACATCATGCTGTCGTTGGTGATCGCTTTTAATCGGTCAGCATTACCCACATCATTCAGTGAGTCTTCGTTGAAGTTAGCCCAGATCTCGGGGATAGGTTCATCTGTACTGGTTAACCCAAACTGGACACTTTTACTTGAGAATTTTCAAACTCTACAGGTGACAGATCGTCATTAGCAGAATGAAGCCGCTCCAAGTTGTAATATTTCATGTAAGCCGTCACATCTTGCTTCATAAACTCCCTTGTTGGTTGATTAACTTTAAAAATCCAATCGTGTTTCAAGCTACCAAAGAAACGCTCAACAACGGCATTATCCCAACACGCTCCCACATCACCCATGC
Source organism: Shewanella sp. SP1S2-4 (assembly GCF_031932075.1). Lineage (NCBI taxonomy): Bacteria > Pseudomonadati > Pseudomonadota > Gammaproteobacteria > Alteromonadales > Shewanellaceae > Shewanella > Shewanella sp. SP1S2-4. Next base: position 113,886 of record NZ_JAUOET010000014.1, on the reverse strand, counting down.
TGGCTCGGATACCATAGCTCGATAGCAGCCTACCGAATTGCTTACTGGTATATTGCGAGCCTCGGTCACTGTGAAATACCAACCCTCTGGCCGGTTGTCGCAGGTTGTAGGCTTTTATTAATGCCTTAGATATCAAATCTGTGGTCATGCGTTTATCTATGTGCCATCCCACAATCCGGCGTGAATACAAATCCATCACCACTGCCAAATACATCCAGCCTTCACCCGTCTTTAAATAGGTCACGTCACCCGCCCAAACCTGATTAGCCGATACTGGATTAAAGTTCATGTTTAACAGATTATCAGCCACTGCATCTGAGTGTTTTCGCTGCGTAGTCACCTTGTAAGCGCGTCGCTGGGTTGCTTTGAGTCGAAGGCGGTGCATAATTTTACGAACGAGATAGCGACCAACCTGGTAGCCTTCCTTGCGCAATTTCTTCACCATTGCACGATTTCCTAAGCTGCCTCGACTTTGCTTAAATAGCTGTCGAACAAGGCGATAAAGCTTCAGTGTTTCAAGGCTTATCACGTTTGCAGGGCGCTTATGCCAATCGTAATAACCTGATTTACTGACACTCATTACTCGACATAACAGTGCTACGGGAAACAGGTTGGATTGCCGTTTGATGAAACGAAATTTTACTTCATTTCTTTCGCAAAGAAGGCGCTGGCCTCGACGTGCCCCTTGGGTATTTTTAGAATTTCTTTACGCAATCGCTTTAGCTCATCACGCTCAGACTCTTCTAAGGTGATACCTTGTTTCAGGGCTTGGTGTTTTTCCTTCCAGTTGTAAAGCAGGCTCGTGCTAACTCCAAGAGACTTTGCCGCATCGGCAACGCTATAACCTTGTTCTAGCACCATCATGACGGCTTCATCTTTAAATGCCTGCGGAAAACTCTTATGTGATTTTTTCAGACTCATATAGACCTCTTAATTTATTGACCATACTGTCTCAAAATTAAGTGCCCGATGGGATTAGACCAGAACAGTTCAGGTGGTCGCACTACAAAAGTGCATTGAAAAAATTGAATATGATATTTGATGAAAGGGTGATGTAAATCAACTAATCATCAGGATTCAGATAATAAGTTCACCATTCTTATTGGCTTTAAAGGAAGCCAACTGTTAAAAAGTGACACGCTTTATCTTGCTAAAGTAAATAGTCTCACCATGAATTATTAACAGTTGACCGAAGCGAAGCACTACCATGACTTAGAATAATTCTGTTCCACAGTATGTTGCGTATGTCTTTAAATCTACAGATTAGGCGAATGTACGAAAGCTGAGCCATGGTGATTTTCGAGACGACCGTCCATCCCATGGACGGGGCGGTCGAGCATCCAAAGGAAGGACTTGAACAACATCCTTGTTTAACTGCCAGTTCGCCGTCCATGGCTCTCGTTTATAAGCTCAGAAACCCTAGGTTTCTATTCACAGTGTCGATGAGTGAATGACATGGCAAGCCTGTGCGAGTGGATATCCGTAAACGCTAAACTGCTAACAACTGAAATTACTTCTCCCCAAAAACTACTTTCCAACACCTATCTGTTCCCAAAGCGTTATCAAGCTTTACGCTAAAACCACTCAAAACTGAGAATGAGATGCTGAAGGTTGAATTGGGCATGGGGATAACAGACAATAAAAAAGTGCTTTATTTTTCAATAAAGCACTCATTTTAAGCGACTCAAGCACTCGTTAACGTACTGAACACAGTACTGATTAAAGTCCCAATCAAAGTACCGATCAAAGTACTATGTAGAGTGGCCAGCCAAGGAGGCCGACGAGACCTTCCTTGTGTTCGAATCTTTCTAAGCGCTCGGGGGAAGCGTCGCTGAGTAAGAGTTCGCGGTAGCTTTTCGCAAAGTGCAGGGTACGCAGTAGGGCGGGGACAAAGTTTTTACCGAGATCTTTACTGATGGTTTCAGCGAGTTCTGCGGGTAATTCTGCTAACGCTTTCTGGGTTTCCAATTCGATATGCTCACGGGTAAACCATTCCTCTTTTAAGGTGATTTTGCCGATACGCTTTTTCAAATCCTGTCTGACTTTGGCGCCATCAAACAACAATCGATACAGTACAGCTTCGGCTAATACACTCTCTAGATTGAGAAAATCCAGTGGATCATAGCTCGATTGCGCGTAAAACTGTGCCAATAGGGCCGCAATTGACTGTTGGCGTTGATGCTCAAGCAGGGCATCTTGATAGGCTTCATAGCCTAACCATTCTTCTGCATCGGGCGGGCTAGACACTTGTTCTAGCAAGAATTTGTCGACATCGCCGTACAGTGACTTGCCGTTGACGAGTTTATGCTTGCTGACAGTGCTGAGCATGCTCCAGCCTTTTTGAAAGCATTTGACTACGCCATCGGCGGTGATCAACAGGCGTATCGCCTGCTGCGGGTTTTGGTTTGACAATTCCATCAAACCAAGACTCACCACACCAATGACATCGTGCGCCGCTTGTTCGAGCAGGTGCATTTTATACTTGTTGTAAAACTTATCGGCCAGTTTGAGGCTCATCAAAATGGCTTTGGATTTGATTTGTGACAGCTGTTCACCGCTCAGCGTTTCGTCTGCTTGGCCTTGGATCAATACCTTGCTCAGGTATGGTCCTTGATCTACATCACGCAGTACCAGTTGCATCAAATAATTCCTTAATCCAAAAAGCTAAACATATCATCGACTTCAGCGTATTCATCCGTAACTTGGTTTTTCTCTTTGGCTTGAATAACCAGCTCGTTGACAAACTTGCTGATGATCATTTCCCAACCTGAGCTTTCGTTACGCAGCAGACTCTTAATGGCTTTTTCAACATCGGGCGCGAGCTCGTGGATCAAGGCCATTAGGCTGCGTGGGTCGTCTATGCTGAGGCTGTGTGCATCTTCACTGGCGACGCGGCTGTCGTAGCCGATTGTCTCAGTGTCTTCTTCGTCATCATAGAGATCTGTGTAGCCGTCTTCATCTTCATGTTTTTCGCCTAACATCATTTCGATGAAAGGGATCGACAGATAGAAGAGGCCCGCTGGATCTTCGGCGATACATTCTAGAATCGCAGTTTGCTTTTCTTCGCTATCTTGGATGCGAATTAAATAGGTCAAAAAATCAAAGGTATGCTGAATAAGTTCTTCGGCATTGTTTTTGATTTTTTCTTCCCAGTACAAAGGTTGCTGACAGACGATGTCGCGAATTTGTTCTGGGGTCATGAGTTCAGACATGATCGAAGGGCAAGAGATATCATGGTGACTATTTATTTGCGTCAGCGTGACGATATCCATGTGTTCGATGACTTCAACTAATTGCTCGTCGCTCATGGTATTTGCAATGATTTCAAAGCGTTTGCTCGCTTGTTTTGGCTCTACGTCCGCCAACTCTTTAATTTCGGCGACGGTAATCTCAATGAGACTAGTGTTCATTAGCGGTCCTCATCATCGTAGTGATCGTAGTAGCCATCTTCCTCTTCGCCTTCATCATCGTCGTTATCTGAGGTGCCAACATAATCGTTGTCATCATCTTCATCGTCGTGATGTTTTGCTGCTGGCGTTGCTTTACCTTGATTTTCAAGTAAATACAGTACGGCGCAGCTTTCAATCAGTAAGGTTTCCGAGTAACCACGCACGGCTAACACTAAAGGTAAATCAGCATTGTTAAAGCCAATCGTGACTTTAAACTCATCCCACTCGGGTTGAGTTGCCGTGTTTATCCAATGTGCCCACTTGAGTTTGGCTTCGGCGGGAAACTTAATTCGACCGTAAAGCGCGACAGGCAGGTACTCAGGCACAGTATCGAGCATCTTAGGATCGGCTTCTAACACCTTTTTGATTTGGCTAGTAAATTGCTCTAGCGCTTTAGGTGTATCGGGATCGTCGTAGGACTCGATATTGTCGTAGGCATTATTTTTTAGCTCATTAATGCGTGAGATATTCAGTTTTTTGACCATTTGGCACTTACTCTAGAAAACGCTCAAGGATAAAATTGATCCCACAGCTCGCGCATGGCGCTAGCAGGATCGGTCACTATGACGTTATTGAAATCTTTGATAAACGCATTACGTCGCTTAGGATCTGACAACACATCATAAGCATTTTTAACGCGTTCAAGTTGTACGGCGGCTTGCTGCTTTTCCTCTTCCGAGGCGCCTAACAACTTGTCGGGATGATATTTGTTTGACAGCCGTCGATAGGCTTTTTTAATGTCGTCTTCTTTGGCACTGGGTTTTATACCGAGCACACTAAAGTGGTTAATCATACTTGTACCTGCAGGCGATGGGGCTGATATCGCGAGATAAAAAGGGTTTGACTCTGATTATCTTTAAATTCGTGGAATTATGATTAGTCAGCCGTGGATGATAGCAGAAATCCCCACTCAGCGGCAAACGCGCGAGCAGGAATTTGTGCTTTAGTGAAGGGTTAAAAATCCTTTAAACTTTAATCTGTTGTGGCGCATGGATTAAGTCTACCGCTATGCTGTTGAAATCCCGTTACCAAGCCAGATTGACAGCTAACTTCACCTTGTTTTTAGGCGAGATAATTGCCCTCGATTCTGGGCAATATTTTAGCACCGAATCCTTCGCTAAAATCATTCACACAGAGCTAACTCACACTCGCCTCAGCCACGTTCGGCAGAGTTAACGCCGAACAGCTAAGTCAAACTAGACACTAATCGCAGGTTCATCCCAAGGGTGAGCATTTGCTTCTGTTCCCGCTGTAAATCCTTCATAAACAGGCTGATTTTTCGCTTATGGCTAGGTAGCACTAGCATGAGCCCATCGGGGATCACTTTAATATGATCTAAGGTCAGCGTCTTGGCGATACGGCCAAGGTTGAGCAAGACCGCAAGTCTCAGCAGGCAGAGCAGGCGATTCAACGTGAGCTTATGGTTGGGATCGAGTTCGGCGAGCATTAATTCGTTGGGCTTTTTTCTGTGGTTGGTGATAAGCCGCGCTAAATCCAGCTGCAAGGCTTCACTAAACCCGGGTAAGTCACTGTTGCTGATGATATAGCCACCGTGTTTGTGCAGGGACTTTGAATTAATGTGTAGCCCAATCTCATGTAAGGTTGCGCCATAGGCGAGCAAGCGTGCATGGGGCCTTAATTGCCATTCATCGGCGACCTGTTCAAACAAGGCCATGGCGGTGTCGCGTACCTTAGCGGCGTGGGCCATATCGATATGATAAAGCTGGGCAATACTGTCGACGGTGCGGTGGCGAATATCCTGATACTGACCAATCTTTGCCAGTTCATAGAGTACGCCTTCACGCAGTGCTCCTGGGCTAAACTCGAGCTTTTGTATCGGTAAGCGCCTAAAAAAGCTGATTAAAATGGCAAGTCCGGCGGGCACTAAAGGAATGCGTTTATCATCGACATTGGCAAATTGAATTTGGCTAATATGGCCACATTTGATCAACTTGATTTTGAGCTGTTTGAGTCGTGGCAGCGTGATAGTTTCATCGCCGTGTTCTTCTTGAATCGCTTCGCAGATGGCTTTCACTGTGCCTGAGCTGCCTAACGTCAGCTCCCAGCCGCCCGCGAAATATTCCTTGGAGAGCGAGGCGAACTGTTTGTCGGCCGCGCTTTGAGCATCACGAAATGAGGCAGGGGTGATGAGTCCATCGATAAAGAAACGCTCGTTAAAACTCACGCAACCGCAGCGCAGGCTAGATAACTGGGTTGGGGTATTCTTTTTACCGATCACGACTTCGGTCGAGCCACCACCAATGTCGATGACTAAATTACTTTTTCCAAGCACTTGGCTTTGGGCAATGCCGTTATAAATCAAACGCGCTTCTTCATGGCCTGAAATCACTTCCACCGGATAGGGCATGATGGCGAGCGCGGCCTCGATAAATTGATCGCGGTTTTTGGCGATTCTGAGGGTGTGGGTGGCCACTAATCGCACTTGCGCTTGGTCGAGATTGGAAAATCTTTGATTAAAATCCCGCAGACAATTGAGGCCACGTTCTATGGCGTCATTGTCGAGAATATTCTGCGCATTGAGCCCAGTGGCGAGCTGAACCTGTTGTTTTTCTTTGTGTAAAATCTGCAAGCTGCCATCTTGCTCACGGGCGATGACCAGATGAAAACTGTTCGATCCCATATCGATGGCAACAAAGTGGCGCGATTTAGCATTTGCGGGCGCATTGGTTTGTGGTGCCTGCGACTTTAGTAATGTGTGTTGCTGTGTGTGCGAATGTGTGGCTACCAATCGGATTATCCTTAGGCAATCAAAGCGATATAAAGCCAGCGCTAGCTGGCTTTGGCCTGTAACTCGGGCGTTATGTCTGGCTCAGCGTTGCTCTCTCGCTCAGCATCACCCTCATGGGCGGACATACGTAAGGCATTAAATTCTTGCAGTTGGCGCTTCTCATAATTAATCAGATATTGATAAATGGCAATTTGAGAACGCACTTTTCGTTTGTTACCCCGATTTCGATAGGGGTTACTTTGTTCTTTGTTGATGACCCGCGCTTTAGTATTGTCATTGAATTGTAAGGATAAAATATCCATTATCATTTGTTTTAGGCGCAGATCATAAATCGGCACACTCACTTCGACGCGATTATCTATGTTGCGGCTCATCCAATCGGCGGAGCAGATAAAGAGTTTGTTCTCGCCGCCAGCGTGGAACAGCATCACCCGTGAGTGTTCGAGGAACCGATCAACGATACTGTAGACTTCAATGTTATCGCTGATCCCGGGTATTTGCGGGATAAGCGAGCACATACCGCGAATGAGTAACTTAATTTTGACCCCAGCCGCCGATGCTTCATAGAGCTTTTGGACCAAGGATTCATCGAGTAAGTTATTTAGTTTTAAGGTAATCGCCGCCTTCATATGGCTTTGGGCATTAACGATTTCATTATCAATTAAGTGACTCAGTTTTTGTCTGGCATCGTAGGGCGACACAATTAAATGCTGGAAGTTATCGCGGCGATACGGATGTTCAATCAAGTCAAATACTTGCTCCACTTCACGGGCAATCTCTTGATTGGCGGTGAACAGCGACAAGTCAGTGTAGACCCGCGCCGTGCCTTCGTTAAAGTTGCCTGAGCCGACGTGACAATAGAGTTTGATTTCCCCTTGTTCCTCACGGCCAATCAAGCACAACTTGGAATGCACTTTTAAGCTGGTGATACCGTGGTGAACTTTGACGCCCGCTTCGGCCAAGATGCGGGTCCATTCGATGTTGGATTGCTCATCGAATCTGGCCCGCAGTTCAATTACAGCGGTGACTTGTTTGCCGTTTTTCACTGCATCGATAAGCGATTGCATCACATGGGATTTTTTCGCCACTCGATATAAATTAATTCGAATAAAGCGCACCGCAGGATCGTAGGCCGCTTGGCGCACCATTTCGGTAAAATGGGAAAACTTATGGTACGGATAGTTGAGCATGATATCGCCCATTCGAATCGCATCGAAACTGTTGGCGCTGCGGCCAAAACCTGCACTATTAAGCGCCGGTAGTTTTTCGTTTTCGAGGTAGTCGCGGCTCGGGTTGGGGAAGGCGATAAAGTCTTTAAAGCTGTGATAGCGCCCACCTGGGATCAAGCATTCGGTCGAGCTGATGTTCAGGTTTTCTTTGAGCATCACCAACATGTGCTCAGGCATTTCTTTGTCATACACTAAGCGAACTGGCTCGGCAGTCAGACGTTTTTTGAGGCCCTTAGTCATTTTTTCGAGCTGAGTTTGCTCTAACTCGTCGGTGATATCAAAATCGGCATCGCGGGTTAACTTCATCGAATACACTTCGATAGCATCGTACTCGAAGAAGGGGCCAAAGAGTTCATCGACGCAGTGGCGAATAATGTTATCTAATAAAATCAGATATTTTTTCGCTTTACTCTTTTCAGCGGGGAGTTCGATAAACCGCGGTACGTTTTTAGTGGGCACTTCGACTAAGGCGTATTGACGGCGAGCCTTAGTGAACAAACACACACATAAATAGGTGGCGTCGTCGTTGATTTGTTTGATCAAATCGCGATTGTTATTGACGATAAGCGGGGCTATATGGCGTTTAAATTGATCACGAAAATGCTTTTTCAGCCAGTCGCTGTGGAACTCGCTTAATTGTTTCTCATTGATTAACAAAATATTACGACGCACTAGCTCGCGCATTAAATCCGTGTATATGCCGTCGAACCTTTCTTGCAATGCCATCACTTTCGATTGGATCTTGGCCATTAAATGGCGACTGTTACTGCGACCTTCCTGCAGGGATGACAGCAGAATCGAGCGCCTGACCGCAGCCACGCGTACTCTAAAAAACTCATCCATGTTATTGGAAAATATCCCTAAAAAGCGCACTCGCTCCACTAAAGGAACATTGGGATCGCAGGCTTCTTGCAATACCCGCTCATTAAAAGACAACCAAGAGAGTTCTTTATCAATCGAAAGTTTATCGGTATTCGGGGACACTGCACAGCTCCTTTAAGCAAGCGTCATGGCGCAATATACAATAGCATTCATCCGCCTTTGTGCAATCAGATTTACTGCCTACAAGTGAAGGAATTTCAATGATAAATACTGCGTACACGCCAAAATCAGTCTGGGATTTATCTGGGATAAAGATACGAGGGAAATATGTCAGCTTGATGACGAGTGTGACAGAAATATGACCTTAAAATGATCATCTTGGATTGAGCTCAAACTCTGCCCGTGCAACTGCGCTTTACGCACTGAGCCCGCTATACTCGCTGCCAGTTTGCGAGTCAATCCGGCAGTGTTAACTCCTTGGGCATTATCGCAAACTATGTTATCTTGCTCGGCTTTTTTATCGCGGGAGTAAAAGGTATGTTTGTTGGATTTGATTATGGTAGTGCTAACTGCGCTGTAGGGATCATGCAGGGTGATGATGTGCAGTTATTGGCGTTATCAGAGCAATCAGCTTATTTACCTTCGACCTTATATGCGATGGACAGGGTACTGATCGCTGAGGCGGTTTATCGTGGTCTTCCTATTGAATTAAAAGCCGATTATGCCCAAAAACGTGCAGCGCAATTGAGCCGTGCCCGCATGGTGCGCCATGAGTTAGATCTCGACGCTGACGTTCAGGCTGTGTTTGTCGGTGAGCAGGCGGTGAGCGCGTATTTAGAGATGCCGGAGGAGGGATTCTATGTCCGTTCGCCAAAATCATTTTTAGGTGCAACGGGACTTAGACCCGAGCAAGTGGCCTTGTTTGAAGACATAGTTACCCTGATGATGCAGCACATTAAAGTGCGCGCCGAATCTGTGTTAGTTGAAAAGAACCTTGCTAAAGAAGGCGGCGTGGCAACTATCACCCATGCGATTATTGGTCGTCCGGTGAACTTTCAAGGCATAGGCGGTGAAGAGAGTAACCGTCAGGCCGAAGCCATTTTGACTCTAGCGGCAAAACGCGCGGGTTTCGTCGACGTTGATTTTCTGTTCGAGCCGTTAGCGGCGGGGATGGATTATGAAGCGAGCTTGACCGATAACAAAACCGTGTTGGTTGTCGATGTGGGCGGCGGTACAACGGACTGCTCTGTGGTAAAAATGGGCCCAGCCCATAAACAAAAAGCGGATCGCAGTGAAGATTCCCTCGGCCATAGTGGTCAGCGTATCGGCGGTAACGATCTTGATATTGCCCTTGCAATGAATGCCTTTATGCCGCACTTTGGTTTAGGCTCTTTAATGACCAATGGCAAACCTATGCCCAGTAAAGCTTTTTGGAATGCGGTAGCGGTAAATGATATTAGCGCCCAGCGAGAATTCAGTACCTTAAGCAGCCGTAAACTGATTGATGAATTGGTGAAAGAAGCCGAGCAGCCACAGTTGCTCAACCGACTGTTAAAAGTGCAACAACAGCAGCTAAGCTATCAGTTGGTCCGCCAAGCCGAACGCGCCAAAATTGCCCTGTCGGATGCCGAGAATACTGATATTAATCTCGATTTTATCGAAGCGGCGCTGCACGCGGGTGTGAGCCGTAATGTGTTTGAGAATGCTATCGAGCCTTCACTGACAAAAGTAGAAGCCCTGATGCACCAAGCGCTCTCGCAAGCGGCAAAAACCTTAGCGGCTGATGGTTTAGCTCAAGACTCTGTGAATAACGAGAATGTATCTACCGACAATGCTGCAGAATGCAAACCCGATGTGATTTACGTCACAGGTGGTACGGCGCGAAGCCCTGCGATCTACGCAAAAATCGCCGGTATTTATCCCGATATTCCGGTCGTGGTCGGCGATCACTTTGGCTCTGTGACAGCAGGGCTAACCCGCTGGGCACAAAAGCTATTTGCTAAGCACTAACATATAAGCATTAACATAAAATCACTAACATATAAGCACTTATATAAGCACTAATGTAAAAGGATGTAGGAATGAAAACTCTGTTGAAGTGTGCGTTTGCCGCCACTGTGGGCTTTTTGCTCGCGGGTTGTGGTGACGATGTAGGTAAGGTGAGCTTAGGGCTTTTTACCACTAAAGATGTGATCATCGATGCTAAGCACGATCCTAAAATTCCTGGAGTGACTTGCCATATTAGTCGTATCGAAGCCAATTTAGATTTTGCCGATCCATCAGATATGGGCATAAGTTGCCGTCAAACGGGGCCAATTAACGCGGCCGATTTGGCTAATATCGACATGGGTAAACACGGTGAAGTGATTTTCACCGAATCCCTGAGTATTTTGTTTAAGTCATTAAAAGTGCGCCGGATTTATGATGCGCAGAACCAGACTCTGCTGTATTTGTCCTATTCGACCAAAGAGACCAACGGCAGCCATAAACATGCCCTTTCGACAGTGCCGCTTTATGGCTCAGCCGCTTGGGTTGACCCAGCATTGAGTGTCGGAGCGAAAGCGAATTAATCGCCGAACAGTTTATAGCTTTGCAGTGCTTTGCTGTAAGCATGAATATTTGAAATAAGTTGAATTTGCAGTCAGTGTTGATAACAAAAAGGGGCGAAATGTTCATTCCGCCCCTTTTTGTTTTTATAGGCTGCTAGCACTTAGCCCTCTAACGACCTCGCTTAATTCCTATCACGATCATTATCGCTACTTAGCTTTGGCCGCCAGTACTGCGTTAAAGCGTTCAAACCCTGCGCTGAGATCGGCAATTAAATCCGTAGGATCTTCTAAACCAATATGTAAACGGATCAAAGGCTTGCTGGCATCCCACTTGGTCGCCGAGCGGATTTTATCAATGCCAAAAATACCGAGGATTAAACTCTCGTAGCCGCCCCAAGAAAAGCCCATCTTAAAGTGACTCATATTCTCAACTAGTGCGGTGACCGCATCGGCATCGCCTTGTTTCAATACAAAGGAGAACAAGCCGTTGGAGGCGCTAAAGTCGCGTTTAAAGAACTCGTGGCCGGGGCAGGTATCAAACGCCGGGTGACGCAGATGATCGACTTCTGGTCGGGTTTTCAACCAGTTGGCAACTTGTAGGGCATTTTTTTCATGCTGTGCCATACGCACGCCTAAGGTGCGCAGGCCACGGGCGGCAAGGTACACATCATCAGGGGAGGTGGTTTGTCCCATCAAGTAACTGTGTTCACGTAATTGTGGCCAGTATTTTTCGTTGGCCGTAGCCGTGCCTATCATCACATCCGAGTGACCGACGATGTATTTGGTCGCCGCTTGAATCGAAATATCCACACCCATTTCAAAGGGTTTGCTATTGATTGGCGAGGCCCAAGTGTTGTCCAGCATAGCAATCAGCCCATGTTCGTGGGCGATGCGGCACAAGGTCGGCACATCTTGCACTTCCATGGTGATGGAGCCTGGAGATTCTAAAAACAACACTTTAGTATTGGGGCGAATAAGGTCGCGAATGCCCGCGCCAATCAGCGGATTGTAATAAGTGGTTTCGATACCAAAACCGCCGAGAATATGGGTGCACAGATCACGCGTTGGCTCATACACACTATCGACCATCAACAGATGATCGCCGGCTTTTAAAAATGACAATAACGCCGCACTGATCGCCGCCGCGCCAGAGGGATACAGCGCCGTACCTACGCCCCCTTCTAATTCGGCAATTGCCGCTTGAAACGAAAAATGAGTCGGGGTGCCACGGCGGCCATAAAAAATCTCGCCATTGGTTTTATTTTTTGCGGCATGGCGCATTTCATCCATCGTTTCGAAGACGATAGTCGAAGCACGAAAAACGGGCGGATTGATCACGCCTTTGGTCCATTTTTTGTCTCGACCTAAGCTGACGATTTGGGTGGCTTGATGATGTTTATCTGTCATTGGATCATTACCTTGGCATTTAGGTTGAACGAATAGGTTGAACAATGTTGGAGAAGAACCATTGGAGATATCTAATCTATTGTTATGGCGGCCATCTTAGCATCTGCACGCAGAAATGACAGGAGGCGCTATGATGATTTTGACTCATGTTATTGGCGCCTGTCCCTTCGGTCTTTAGATTATGAAGCAGGGCTCAAAGGCAACGTGACTCATAATTTAAAGGCAGTGTAACTTTAGCTCAAAGGCTGCGTGATTCTTAGCTTAATGGCAAGGTTACTAGGATATCGACGCCATTATGCTCGCTGCGATTGCGGGCGAGGATTTGTCCTTGGTGGAACTCGGCGACCAATCGTGCGATATACAGACCTAAACCGAGATGAGGTTTGTCTTGGGCTTGATTTATCCGCACCGACACCATGGAGTCGAAAATCTGCTCCGACATATCAACGGGCAGTTCTGGTCCTAAGTTACTGATAAGCAAAGTTGCTTGCTTACCGACTTGGGTGAGCGTGACTTCGATGGCGCTGCCTTTATCGCAAAATTCAATCGCGTTAGCGATAAGTTTGTCCATCAACTGGGCGATATATTCCGGCACACCTTGCATCATCAGAGGTTGCTCGGGCACTTTTACGCTAAAGCCTTGTTCTGGATAGGTCATTTGATAACCTTGCATACAACCGCTAACCACTTGGGAGAGTGGGAATTTAGTGATATCGGCCTGCGTTAAACTCTGCTCTAAGCGCGTTGCTTCGCTCATGTTATTTAAAATCATGCTTAAGCGGCTGACACCTTCTTGGGCGCGGTCGACATATTTCTGCGTGTCTTTATCTAAGGTTTGCAGGTTTAAATGCTCAAGGGATGATCGCACAACCGCCACGGGCGTGCGCAGCTCATGGGACAGGCGCGACGACATATTTTCCAGATAATGTGTGTATTGACCAAGCCGTCCGACAATGTTGGAGAAACTGCGGGACAGATCGCCAATTTCATCCCGAGCTTTAGACGGTTTGAGGTGATTACGAACGCGGCCTTGGCTATCAATGGCATTTTCGGCCTCATCGCGCAGTTTACGGATACGGTTAGAAATGCTCGAAGCGAAAAAGAACAGCGCCAAAGTGCCCATGCTCATAATGGTCAAAATCACGTTAAAGAGTTTTTCCAGCGCGCGGTTACGCAGGGTACGGATCCCGTGGGTGGTTTCTTCGGCGACAACGGCGCCCATCACATTGTTATCAATCCAAATAGGGCTGGCGGCAGCGAGCACCACAGCTTTGTTGTCTGGGGTTAAGCGCCAAGTTGAGCTTTGCTGACCTGCAAGGGCTTTTTGGATATGACTGCCATCAAGCTCGGTGGAGTCTTGTAAGGAATCAATAAAGTCTTTGGGCGGCTTAGTGAGAATTTTATAGTACAGCGGATGCAAGTAATCGCGCTTGAAGGTTTCCCACAGCGTGGTGCTCTTTTCATCTTCTAAGGTGCGGGTCCACACGCTGTCATTGGCACGAATATCGCCCGATTTTGCCAGTACGCGGCCGTGCTTATCGACCACCCAAATGCGTGAGCTATAGTGGCTCATACCTTTGATAATGTTTTCAATTTCTGGCGATGGCACCAACACAGTGCCGAGATTATCGACCGTATCTAAGGCCGAGGTGCCGACAACGGCTGCCACATCGCGGTTCTTGCTGTCGTTAACATCGGAAATGGCAAAACCGAGTTTGCTGCCGACCATGTCTAAGGGAATACGCAGCTCGACATTGTAACCCACATCTGTGGTCGCCCATTGTCCTTGGATGCGCACTTCAGGTTTGACGGGCACGGTTTGCTTAGGATTGGCAGGTAACTCGAAGGCGCTGATCCAGCCCGGTTGGGTGGTGGCGACGATATAGCGTTTGAATTTATTGTCGGGGGCGAGGGTCGCAATCGAAAGATGATCGTTTCTATCAACACTTAACGCATTTTTACCACGTAGCACCACAGTTGGGTCAGTCACTTGAAAGAAGGCATAAAGGTAGCCGTCGTACTGGCCGACCATGTGGGTAAAGCTTAAGGTCAGCGGCGCGTTGGGATCGGCGCGCATGATCTGATGCGCCTCACCGTACTGGATAAATCTGTGCTGATATTCTTCCCATTCGTTAAGTTTACCGTCGAGCAGAATCGCCCCATTGAGTTGATAGGCGTACAGATCGCGACTCTTTTCCACTTGCTTTAAAAAGCTCGCTTGTCCATCGAACAATTTCGGCCGTTCGTGCAGCGCGGTGGCCAATGCCTGAGTGGTGCCTTCTAAGGTGCGTTCTTGACCGTGGCGAAGATACTTTTCCATCTCCCACACATATTGATACCCCAGCCAAGGTAGGCAGAGCAAAAACAGGCTAAGGCCGATGACTTTAGTGCGTAGACCAAAGGGGAAACGTGTCATAAGTTAGGGATCAGCATCAATGGGATCAAAAGTGTATTGGCTCAAGGTTACGTGCATCAAGGTATTGTGAGAGTTCAGGCTAAGCTGTCCCAGCGATAACCCATGCCATAAACCGTATCGATACAATCAAACTCAGGCGCGGTGGCGATGAATTTCTTGCGAATGCGTTTCACATGGGAAGTGATCGTGCTGTCATCGACAAAAATCTTCGCCTCTTGCATCAATTCATGGCGGCTGCGCACATGGCCCGGGTGTTTAGCTAACGCGTGCACCATCCAAAATTCAGTGACGGTAAGCTCAATCGGCAGCTGGTTCCAATAGACTTGCATGCGATTGGCATCAATCGTCAGTGGACCTCGCTCAAGCAGGTTTTCCTGCGCCGTTTGGCTGGCCGCAAGTTCAGATCGGCGAAACAAGGCCGCTAAGCGCGCAGTTAAATGGGGGAAGCTCACTTCTTTACTCAAGTAATCATCGGCGCCTAAACGCAGGCCACATACAGTATCAAAGTCACTGTCACGGGCGGTCAAAAAGATGATCGGCAGCGTGCTCGACATAGCACGCAGTGACTGACATAGCATAAAGCCACCATCAATTTCATTACCTAAGCCGATGTCGATAATGGCTAAATCCGGTAAACGAGTATTAAAGGCTAACATGGCCGATGGTCTGTCGGCATAGGTTTGCACGCTGTAACCGTGTTGTTGCAGCACGTCCTTGTAATTCTCGCGAATGGCCGCTTCATCTTCCACTATGGCGATACGCTTCATAGAGCCATATTCCTATTGACTTGGGGGAGTAAGTTTTCGTGACTATACAGGATTTTACCCGAGATAAAAGGCCACAAATGCAATTGCCATTTTGTTGCCACAATTGATAGTTGCATTGCCATTTTCCATCCCTGCTCATGCCATTCCACTTGTGTTTAATAGCCTCATTCAGTTTTGCACCCGTTTTGACCTGATGGGGTTTTGAACTTGTTGTTCAGGTTCGAGTGCAAGCTCAGCTAATAATCAAAAAGGAATGAGATGATGAAAAAGACACTAATTAATTTGTTGGTTTTGAGTTTATTAAGCGCGCCAGTCGCCAGTGTGTCGGCGCGGGTTTCACTGCAAAACCAAGGACAAGATCACAGCTTAGATAATGACGCCGATGTTAGCGGTATGGCGATGGATGATGAATACGCAAATGAGGACGAACAGCCAGAAGCCTTAATTGGCCTCGGTGGTGGGGCGTTAGTGGGCGCGTTAGTCGGTGGTCCTGTGGGGGCCATTATTGGCGCGTTCACTGGCACCTTGATTGGTAAGTCGGTTAGCGACACAGACACGCTGCACGTTCAGCAAAGACAGATCAGCCTGCAAGAGTCGCAATTATCCGAGTTGAGTGTAAAGCAACAAGCCGCCGAAAAACGCGCGAGCGAATATGCCAAGGCGCAGCAAGAGCTTGATGAGTTGCTATCTGCGCAACGTCAATTACTCAGTGAGCTCGCCCTAGGGCTAAACGTGCAGTTTCGCACTGGTTCCTCTGAGGTCGAATCGCATTTTTTGCCCCAATTAGATGATGTGGCCGAGGTGATGAATCTGTCGCCTGAGCTTAATTTGGAATTGAAAGGCTATGCCGATCGTCGGGGTGATGTGAGTTACAACCAAGCCCTTTCTGAGCAACGTTTACTGGAAGTCCGTGGCTACCTGATTAAGCAAGGCGTCGCAGCTGAACGCATGACAACACAAGCCTTTGGCGCTTTATCGCCACTGCAAGCGGAGCAGGACAGGGAATCGGATGTGTTCGATCGCCGTGTGACCTTGACCTTACAGCCCCATTCAACCTTGATGGCAACGCGCACGACGCAATAGCGGTCGATGTTAGTCGTCCATTCTAAGCCGTCAATTTAGAACATTCATTTTAACGACTGCGAACGTCAGTCCATATTAGTTAATAGAAAGAAGGAAGCCTTTGTGATGATCACAGGGAAAAGGGTAAAAGAAATCAGCGAAAGCTTAGCGATATTAATGATCAGTGCCGCCGTATGTTGGGGCTTGCCCTTTGTGGCATTAGCCTCACCCAATAGCACGGGCACATTGTCTGAGCCGCAGAATATTGCCTCGGCGCTGGTCGGCGAAAATACTGCTCAAAGTACGGCAGAATCACAGGTCATTAATTACGATGACATTACCCAGGGATTATTACTTTATCGCCAGCCGAGTGGCGCTTGGGTGCCATCTTTGCCACTCGATACACAAGTGTCGATGCAAGTCTCAGGCTTAAGTAATCGCGTGAGTGTGAAGCAGGTTTTTCGCAATAACACTGAGTTTGTGTTGAATGGGCAATATCTGTTCCCGCTGCCCAATGAGGCGGCGGTGGATTCGCTGCGATTACATATCGGCCAAAGGGTTATCGAAGGGCAAATTCATCCTAAGGCCGAGGCTAAGCAGATTTTTGAGCAAGCCAAAGCGGAAGGCAAACGCGCCAGCTTAGTGAGCCAAGAGCGGCCAAATATGTTCACGACCGAAGTGGCTAACCTAGCACCACAAGAGGAGCTGATTGTCGAAATCAGCTATCAGGAGAGTGTCAAATATGAAGATGGCTTGTTTAGCCTACGTTTTCCGCTGGTGGTCGCGCCTCGTTATATTCCGGGCTTAACCTCTGACGCCAGTGCTAGCGACTCAAATGAGCCTATGGCACGTCAATCGAGTCGAGTGACCAGCTCGCAGGTGTTTGATGCCGACCGGATTGTGGCGCCTGTGCGGGACGGCGCCAATGGACGCGATCCTGTGCTCAGGGCTGACATTCAAGTCTTGCTGGCAAAGGGGGTTGATAAGGCGTCAATTGAGAGCCCTTACCATGATATCCAACTTAAGCAAACCAATAGCGGCGTCGATGTGTCACTAGCGCAACGCGTGCCTGCCAATCGTGACTTTGTATTGCAATGGCGCGTACAGCAGGGTACGAGTCCAATGGCTTGGGTGTTTAATCAACAGGGTAAGACCCATAAACCCGATGGCGATAATTTGTCTCAGGACACGCTTGAAACCAGCAAAGCCAACGGCATGAATGAAGATAATTACAGTCTCGTCATGGTGTTGCCTCCTAAGGTCGAAAAGAGCACCCAACTGAGTTTGCCCCGTGAATTAATTTTGGTGATTGATACTTCGGGCTCTATGGCGGGGGATTCTATCGTTCAAGCCAAAAATGCACTGCTTTATGCATTAAAAGGACTCAAGCCCGAGGACAGTTTTAACATTATCGAATTTAACTCCAGTCTGTCTCAGTTTTCAGCGACATCATTACCGGCGACCTCATCGAATTTGTCCCGTGCCCGTCAATTTGTGAGCCGTTTACAAGCCGATGGTGGCACCGAAATGGCGCTTGCACTGGATGCTGCCTTGCCAAAATCCTTGGGCAGTGCCCCGCCCGATGCAGTGCAGCCTTTGCGCCAAGTGATCTTTATGACCGACGGCTCTGTGGGCAATGAGCAAGCCTTGTTCGATTTGATCCGCTACCAAATCGGTGAGAGCCGCTTGTTTACTGTTGGTATAGGCTCAGCGCCTAATTCTCACTTTATGCAAAGGGCGGCAGAACTGGGTCGCGGCACTTTTACTTATATTGGCAAAGTGGATGAAGTCGACGAGAAGATCAGCGCCTTACTGAGCAAAATTCAATATCCCGTGTTAACCGATATTCAAGTGCGTTATGACGATGGCAGTGTGCCCGATTACTGGCCGTCACCGATTGCAGATTTGTACCGCGGCGAGCCTGTGCTCGTAAGTCTAAAACGCAGCGCCCGTGAGCCGCAGGAATTAGTGATCTCAGGTCGCCAAGGGCATAAAAACTGGCAACAGTCGTTATCTCTTCAGGACAACTCAGCGGGACTTATCACTAATCAAGGTGCGGGTTTAGATTTACTCTGGGCGCGTAAACAGATTGGTGCATTGGAGCTGAGTAAAAATGGTGCGAATGATGACAAGGTAAAGCAGCAAGTCACGGCTTTGTCGATGAATTATCACTTAGTCAGCGCCTATACCAGTTTAGTTGCGGTGGACTTAACCCCCATAGATTCAACTGCAATGAGCCGCGATGCCGTGGTGCGTCAGCACTTGCCCTTAGGTTGGCAACCCTTTGGTGCCTTGCCGCAAACTGCGACATCGAGCCGTTTGGATATGTTATTGGGTGCATTGACCTTGCTACTGGCCTTGGTGCTTATGGGCTCGATTCTGCGACAAAAACGCGAAGAGAAGGCGGCCATGATGGCGCTTGCCAGTCATCGATGAACCATGAATCATGAACGACGAGTAAAGCGCGATGAGCAAAGGCCGAACACAGCGATTTTTAGTAGTGGGATTATTTTTAATTGGTGCAACATTGTTAGGAAAGGGACTCTATATGCAAGCTAAAGCACACTTTGCCCAGTATTTGATTGAACAGGCGTGGACTAAAACCTTAGCCGATGGACAATCCCATAAGCCTTGGTCATGGGCAGATACTTACCCCGTCGCAAAGCTGTCCATTTATCGTGAGCAAGCGGCTAATAGCGATATTGAAGTCGAGCTTAATGACAGTTTATATGTATTGGCGGGGGCTTCAGGGCGAAATTTAGCCTTTGGCCCGAGTCTAGTGTTGTCCAGTGCGCCAGCGGGGCAAAAGGGCAATACTGTGATTGCCGGACACAGGGACACGCATTTTGCCATCCTTAATGGCATGACGGTAGGGCGTCGATTATCGCTGCAAACGCTTAAGGGAAATCACATTATTTATGAAGTAGTTGCGACTCAGGTGGTGCATGAAACTGAAACGCAGTTTATGGCGCCATCCGATAATAATCGCTTAACCTTAATCACTTGTTATCCCTTCGATGCGCTTCAAGGCGGCGCCGAACTGCGCTTTGTGGTGCAGGCGATACCGGTTGAGGATGAATCAATGGATACGGTTAGTGCCGATGTTTCAGCTTCAGCTGGGAATGGGATGCAAGGGAAGGTCGCTTCTAGTACGCGCAGTTTCACCCATTAGGTCGCACGTTAATTTAAGCCTTAGCGCAATCTTCAACCAAAGCGTTAAGGCTGCTTTGAGCTAACAATGTCAACATTAATAATGTTGATTAAATCATGCTGATCAAATAGTGCTTATCAGTAACCGCCAAATGATTGTCTTTTAATCATCCTAGCCTGAAGCCGAATCATCGGCTTCAGGCTAATTCATTACGTTCCAGTTAGCATAATCAAGTCATCACAATTAGTTGCTGATCGGTAACACGCGATTTCGACCTAAACGTTTAGCGTCATAAAGTAATTTATCTGCCGCTTCAATCAACTGCATGCCCGTTTGTTTTTCTTGCCATTGGGCAACCCCAAATGAGGCACTGATATTATTGATGCGCTCGTCTTTACGTCTGTCTTTCAAACTGAGCTTTTCGAGTCCACGGCGCATGGCTTCAGCCAGTTGCCTTGCAATACGTAACTGACTTTTAGGCACAATAATCGCAAACTCTTCACCGCCAAAACGATACAGTTTCGCACCATCGCGGCAGGATTCCTGTAGCCGTTTGGCCACGGCGCGTAACACTTGGTCGCCAAGCTGGTGGCCATAGGTGTCGTTAAATACTTTAAAATGGTCGATATCGGCCAAGATCACGCAGGTGCCTAAGGGCGCTTGGGCCAGCATGCCGGCAAAATCGCTGTCGAAGGCGCGGCGATTAAAGCAGCCAGTTAGTGCATCGTAGAGCACATCTTTTTCAGTCTGTTCGAGCTTTTTCTTTAGCGCATCGATTTCGGTTTGAGCTTTCTGCAATTGTCCGGTGAAGAACTCAGTGCTCGAGCGAATATTGTCTGACTCTTTCACTAAACTGCGCACCAGATCGAGCACTTGCTCAACACTAAAACCCTCATCTTCGATGCGGTTGAGCTTTTCAAAATTACTCTCGATGCGCGACTGGAATTCATTGGCATCTAGATTGGTATCTTTGAGCGATTGGGACAGCTCAGTCACCATAGCATCCAGATTCTGGCGCATTTCGCGGATATCGAGTTCAACGGGATCGGCAACATACTGGCGATATAAGAGTTCGCTACTTACAGGAGGACAGGTATTGTACTGGGCGATAACGGTATCGAGTCGTTGATTTAATTCGGGATTCTGTTCACCAACATAAGTGTACCAAAGCGCATAGTTAACCGGGGTGGTCGGAATTTTATGTTTGAGCATCAGAGGCACTGCTTTTTTGAGATTCAGTGCAGCGGCTTGTAATAACTCTAGCGACATATTGTTACCTTACTTAATGAAAATAAACGGATATTTTAAGATTTTCGCTATTTTATTCTGTTGTTATCTGTTCAAGACTAACCACAAGTGTTCCTGCTCGATGAAGGCATGAACACCGTTTGTGCTTGGGCTGCAGCGACTCCGTTTGCGCTAAGACTTCCATCATAAACCAAAGATGATATGGTAAAGTCTATCCTTAAAATCAAATAATGATAATAACTTGGGAGAAAGTTGTGAAAAATATCATCTTAGCCACAAGTCTGATGGCCACTATCTCATTACCCGTTTTAGCTGAAACCGCATTTGTGCAAAGCCTCGATCTCGCGCAATACCGAACCGATGTTAAAACCTTAGCCAGTGATGCCTTCGGTGGACGTGCGCCTTTGTCTGAAGGTGAGACCTTAACTTTAGACTATTTAGTGAAAGCATTTAAAGATATGGGTCTCAAACCCGGATTTGGCGACAGTTATCTGCAGGCCGTACCCTTGGCGCAAATTAGCGCAGATCAAAACATGCAGCTTGATATTGGCGGACTTAAATTTGCCAATGGCAGTGAATTTACCGCGAGAACCCAAAGAATCGCCGAAACCGTGAGCCTGAATAAAAGCGATGTGGTGTTTGTCGGCTACGGGATCAACGCGCCCGAATATGGTTGGAACGATTATCAAGGGTTAGATGTAAAAGGTAAAACCGTTATCGTGCTCGTGAATGATCCCGGCTTTGCGACTCAAGACCCTGCGGTATTTAAAGGCAATGCCATGACCTATTACGGTCGCTGGACTTATAAGTATGAGGAAGCCGCGCGTCAAGGCGCCGAGGCTGTGTTTATTGTTCACGAAACCGCGCCTGCCGCCTATGGTTGGGGTGTGGTGCAAAACTCCAACACGGGCACTAAGTTCACTCTGGTCGATGCCAATAATAACCAAGGCCAAGTTGGCGTCATGGGTTGGGTTCAGCACGAAACCGCGCAAAAAATCTTCACTAAAGCAGGATTGGATTTTGATACCTTAAAGCAGCAAGCTGCCAAGCCAAACTTTAAGGCGATCCCACTTAAGTTGAGCGCGCAGTTCACGTTAAACAATAAAATTGAACGCGCCGAGTCCCAAAACGTCGCGGCTTTACTGCCCGGCAAAATGCGCCCCGACGAAGTGGTGATGATGCATGCCCATTGGGATCATCTTGGCACTGTGATTGAAGACGGTAAGTCAGAGATTTTGAACGGAGCTGTCGATAATGCCAGCGGTGTGGCGGGGGTTTTAGCCTTGGCGCGTTACTTCAAACAGCAAGCCAAGATGGCACCACTGGATCGCTCGGTGCTCTTCAGTGCCTTTACGGCGGAAGAAACGGGTCTGATTGGAGCGCAGCATTTTGCTCAGCATCCGAGTGTGCCAACGAAAAACATCGTCGCCTTTTTAAATATCGATGGCATGAATGTGAATAAGGGCGTGGATTACATTTTGCGTTATGGCGAAGGTGTATCTGAGTTGGAGCAATACTTAGATAACGCCGCGAAGGCCCAAGAGCGTTCGGTTAAAGGTGATCCAAGACCGCAGAATGGGTTGATGTTTAGATCGGACCACTTTGCGCTGGCACAACAAGGTGTACCTGGATTGCTATTTATGAGCCTTGGAGATACCGATCCTGATTATATCGCCCATAAATATCACAAGCCTGCCGATGATTATGATCCAAGCTGGAATTTAGGTGGTGTAAGCCAAGATCTAGATCTCATCGCCAGTATGATTACCAGCTTAGCCAATAGTACCGATTGGCCCCATTGGCTTGAGTCATCTGACTTTAAAGCCAAGCGCGAGCAAGATGGGCGTAAATAATGTTAATGAGTTGAATCATGAGGGCGCCCAGTAGGTGCCCTTATTTTTTAACGCTGATTTTAGCTGGGGATTAAGCGATAGTTTTAGCTAAGCGTGGGCAATTTAAGACAATCAGGGTCTTAATCGAATGTGTTTGAATTAAAAAGAATAACTGATGGAAAGCATAGGGCCGATAAAGCTGTAATAGATATTGTAATCGGCGATTTGAGTGTCTTTATTCGGCGAGTTTTGGGCGATATCCACATCCACTTTGTAGTAGTTATAGGCCACGCTCATACGCCAGTTTTGAGTGATTTGTGCATCGACCCCCACTTTGATATCAACGAGTTCGCCTTTTACATCATTGAGTGTGATGTAGAAATACTGTGCATGGCTGGTAACTTGCCAACCTGGAACAAATTCATACTGACCATAAATGCCAAAGTCCGGCAGTGGTGCAGTGACATTTTCATCAACAATGCGCGGTATCGCTTGGCTACCACAGACATTATTGAGTAGTTCCGATGAAGCGCAAACCCCAATCATACCTTCAAAACCTGTCTTGATAAACATAGTGTGTAAACCAAATGACAGACCCACATCATAGTTACTGCCTTGAAAGACATCATAACCATAGCCTAAGCGCAGCACGTCGATGTTTAAGGTTGAACTGAGCTTACCGCCGGCTTTGATATCGTAAATGGTGTCGTTGATTTCGAGCTGGAAGGGTTTGGCTAAGGCTTGGGTGTCGGCGCTGCGGTGGAGTTGTTTCCAGTCGAGGTAGATATTATGCCGCTCGTTGAAGTGATAATTTAACTCAATAAAAGGCAGAAATTCGTTTTCAGCGAGTTGTAGATCGGACTCATAATCTAAGGTGAAATTATTACCCGAAACTGGGTTAGTGACTTGCATATTAGTGTCTGACTGCGAGTAAAAACCGCCTAACTGAATAGTAAAGTCATCGGCTTGCACTTGAGTGCTGACGAGTGACGCTATGATGAGGGGTAACAGGCGAATCGACATGTTAAGGAGTAACTCCAGCATTATTCTTATTATGTTTAGCGATAAGGTCAGACTTTAGTGCCATAAAAAATCGACATTTGGAGTTTAACAGCAAATTTCGCGATGTGAATAAAATGTTTTAAAAAATGCGAAAATTTGTGATTTAAAACAAAAGTAGGACTTATTTTAGCGGCATTGAATGAAAATTGAACGAAACATCACATCAATTGTGGATTGAAGGGCTGACGCAAGGGAAGGGAAAGCGCTTCTTAGGCATGGCTTCAGTATTGCAGCTTTGCTTGTGTCGCGATATGCCGATGGATGTGAAACACGTAAATGGAGGCGTAAATCAATTTAAGAATAGCTAGCGGCGTGATACCGCTAGATATTAAGTTGTCCCTCGTCCGCTATTTAGGCACGATAACGGGCGCTACAGACGTTTCTACATTGTCAGTAATAACCACTTTGGGGCTACTTGGCTCATCTTTATTAAACATGCCTAAACGGATGCGAATAAAGTGTAAAATTTGCGCGGCAATATCCACATTCAAACAGGATTCTAAGCCTTCAAATCCTGGGGATGAGTTTGCTTCGCAAATCTTGTAATGGCCGTTATCAAACAATAAATCGATACCCGCAACATCGAGATCGAGAATATTGGCTGTTTGCGTGGCAAGCCATTCAATTTCAGGAGTGATCTGAAATGGACGCGCTGAGCCGCCGGCACTGACATTGGCTTTAAAGCTGTCTTCTTGACCACGCCTTTCGTAGCAACCTGCAACACGACCACCGATGGTAAATACCCGTAGATCGCGCCCGTGACTGTTAGCGATAAACTCTTGCAGAATAATGTTAGCGTTTTTGTTGGTCGCTTCAATCAACTGCATTAGATCGTCAAATTCACGTGCCTTGTGGGATAAAAACACACCGCTGCCCTGTGAGCCAGAAAGCGTTTTAATCACCACAGGAAAGCCGAGATGGCGCTCTACGAGGGCGATATCAACGGGGAATTTAACCAACATAGTTTTAGGCGTAGGCAAATTTTTCTCGGCCAACAATTGCTGGGAGAATAATTTGTCTTTAACGATTTCAATGGCTTTAGACGGATTGAGGCAATACACCCCTAATCTTTCTAAGTGGCGAATAATGGCTAAGGCAAAGTAAGTTGTGCCTGACCCCATTCGCGGAATAATAAAATCGGGCAGCTCAACGGCTTGCCCATTCAATAAAATACTCTTGTTATCTTCTCTGGTGACAGTGAGATCAAATTCATCAGGTGCGTAAACTTCCAACTGTATGTTGTCGGCTTTTGCTGCCGCCAGTAGACGCTCAATTTCATACCATTCAGGTTTTAGCTGAGTCGCGGTTTCTTTATATAAAATCCAACCACGCATTTAGTAGCAAACCTTAATCTTCATTCTTTATCCTCGGGTTCAGGTTCATCCTGAACATCATCTTCAATATCAAATACAGCCTCGGCCTCTACTTCTATTTCGGGCTTGGTTGCAGGCAAATGCACTGTACCAACCACGGCATAAAAGGGTTTCCCCATGGCAAGCCTGCGATACTTTACCCAGATCTGCTCTAACAAGCTACTGGGCGCGATATTTCCTTTGGCGACTTCCACAAATTGGGCTTCATCGGAGGTGCAGGGCAAGGTTTTACCTTCAGCCAAATTCTTCATTGCATGACCATGCAATTCAAGCAGTTCAGCTTCCTTATTAGTAAAATCGCCGCTCCGTTTGAAGCCTTTGGGGAAATTCGCGTCGTCGTAGAAACGTTTTTGCGAGACAAAACTGGCAGCAGCTGAGCCGTTAAACGTCTCAGAACCCTTGTTAGCGTTTGAAAAAGACTGTTCAGACATGGCAGATACCCTCTAGTTTTTGATATACAAAGATTTGCAACTGGAGTATTGGCTAGTATTATTGATTTATAAATCAAAAAAATTTGCCTATGTTGGTCAAGAATTTTTATGGATACCGATTTACTGAAAACCTTTCTTGAAGTCTCCCGTACTCGCCATTTCGGTAAAGCGGCCGAGAATCTGTATCTCACGCGCAGTGCTGTGAGTTTTCGAGTCAAGCAGCTTGAGAGCATTTTAGGCGTCGCGCTGTTTGAGCGGCAGCGGAATAACATTCAGCCCACACCTGCAGGCGAGCGCATGCTTGGCCATGCCGAAGCAGTATTAACGGCGTGGGAGCGGGCTAAACAAGATGTTTCCCTTAGCCAGTTACAGTCGACTCAGCTTGCTATTGGTGCAGGGCCGAATATTTGGGATGCCTATTTGCAAGGATATTTACAGGGGCTGCATGTGGGGCTGCCCGGCGTGGCGCTGCGCACCGAAGTGCTGCCTGCCAATGCGATGACGCGCCAATTAATGGACCGCACCCTCGATATCGCGATTTCATTCGATCCGCCAAAGCTTGATCAATTTGAATTAGTGCAGCTGGGGCAAATTAATTTGTTGTTGGTTTCGAGCCTAAAAGGTCAAACTGTGAATGCCGTGGTGCCGGGGCAATATGTAAAAGTGGATTGGGGGACGGCGTTTAATATTGTGCATGCGCAAGAATATGCGTCGCTGCCTGTGCCAACGCTACATACGAGCTCTGCGCGTATCGCCTTGGATTTCATCCTAAATAATGGTGGTTGTGCTTTCTTACCTGAGCATTTGGTGCAGCATGCTTTGCGCAGCGGCGAATTGCATCACGTTAGTGGCGCCAGCGCTATTTCACGAAATGTGTATGTTGCCTATTGGGCAGAAAATGATCGTTTAGCCCAGATCAAACAAGCCATCGACTTTTTAAGGGACGATGGCTCAGTGTTTGCTCATGCGACTATCTAAAACGTCGGTGTTAAAACACCAGTGGCGCGAGTACAACCAGCCAAGTTAATCCACACAGCGCAAGACTCATAAACACGGCGGCCGAGGCGATGTCCTTGGCTTGGCCGCTTAGTGGGTGAATTTCACTGCCAACACGATCGACCACAGCTTCAATCGCCGAGTTTAAAAGCTCAACAATCAACACGATAAACAGTGTAAAAATCAGCAACAAACGTTCAATCGTGCTGATATCAACCCACAAAGCCACGGGTAACATGACGATGGCCAACATTAATTCTTGTCTAAAAGCGGCTTCGTGGATCCAAGCGGCCTTTAAGCCCTTCATCGAAAATCCCGTCGCTCTGAAAATGCGTTTAATACCGTGATTGTTGGCTGGTTTCATAGTGTTTCCAATAGACATTAGCGACAATGCGCTGAGGTGTTGCTCACTCAAACAGGTTTGATAAAACCAACTGTTGTGGATTTTAACATTTGACTGAGTTAATAAATTTGGCCGCAGTATAGCCCGAGATGAAAAGCGCATAAACAATTAACTGAGTAAAATCGTCATCAACATTCGTTGTTAACTTAGGCGCTTAGTGACTTTCGACGGTTTTTTAGTGCAACTTGAGCTATGCGTTCTAAGCTTGATGAAGGATATATTGCCAGAGTGAGCAAGGGAATGACTCATATCAGCCCGTTACAAGATTTAACATTTCATCGTTTTATCCGCTTTCGGTTTTTCAAACAACGTCTGCTCTTACTCAGTCTGCTAATATTCGGTTGTTTAGTCCCAGTGACCTATGCACAAACCTCACTACCTTCGATACAGTTGGCAACCGAGTTTGATGCCCAGCAAGAGATTAATATTCACGACTTTTTGATTAGCGAAAAACTCGACGGGGTGCGAGGTTACTGGAATGGTCAGGCACTATTGACTCGGCAAGGTAATCTTATTGCTGCTCCAACTTGGTTTATCGCGAATTTTCCGAATTATCCCCTCGATGGTGAATTATGGCTTGGGCGAGGCCAGTTTGAGGTTATGTCGAGCATAGTTCGACAAACCTCAGCCAAGGATGATGACTGGCGCAAAGTGCGATTTATGGTGTTCGATGTGCCCAAGGCGGGTGGCGACTTTCAGCATCGCTATCAATTTGCGTTGACCGAATTAAGCGATAAATCGCATTATCTTGAAGTTATAGCGCAGTTCCAAGTGGACAGTCTTGAAGCTCTGTATCAAAAACTTGATAGCTTAGTTGCTAAAGGCGCTGAAGGATTAATACTGCATCGCAGCTCCGCGACATATACCAGTGGCCGCAATCCTAATTTGATGAAGTTAAAACCCTATTATGATGCTGAAGCGACAGTGATCGGCCATATACCAGGTAAAGATCAATTTGCAGGGCAAATGGGTGCAATAAGAGTACAAACCCCAGACGGCCGCGTTTTCAACATAGGCACAGGTTTTAATCTCGCAGAGCGCCAACATCCTCCCGCTGTGGGTGCAATCATCACCTATAAATATTTAGGTCTTACCGTAAATGGCTTACCCAGATTTGCCAGTTTCCTGCGGGTACGAGTCGATGTAGATAAGATCGACAGTCAACAATAGGGGCGTGTACGGTTAACGAGACTTAGTGCAAGCACTTGTTTTGGTAGACTTTATTTCAATTTAATTTGACAGCTAAGGCACAAAGTACATTTAATCACTTCATCATGACGATGGATAAGCTTTGACTGTTGAAGGATTGAATGAAATGAAAGAGGCGAGAGTGCAACGTATATTAATGGTGTGTCTGGGCAATATCTGCCGCTCACCGACGGCAGAAGCTGTGTGTCGCTTTAAGGTTGCGCAGCGTAGGCTCAATATTGAGGTGGACTCTGCGGGTACTATTGGTTATCACCAAGGGGATACGCCTGACCGCCGCGCTATGGCGGCGGGGAAAAAGCGGGGTTTTAGTTTCGATGGAATGCGGGTACGGCAGGTTGTGGATGCCGACTTTGAACATTTTGATTTAATTTTGGCGGCGGATAAGGCCAATTTAGCGGATTTGCGTAGCCGTTGTCCGCTCGAGTATAAGTACAAGTTACAGTTAATGCTCTCCTATACGGATACGCAAGTCACAGAAGTGCCGGACCCTTACTATGGTGGCGAACAGGGCTTTGAACTGGTGTTGGATTTATTAGAGCAGAGTATGGATGCCTTGCTTGATAGGTTGACCTCTGGTCCACAAAAGTAGTTGCGCGTGACAGTGTTTGTTAACACGACATCTTCGTTTATGAAAATAAAAAGCCAGCATATTCAATATGCTGGCTTAAATATTAAGCTTGATGAATTAGCTTACTAAGCTTGAATATCAACGCCATTAGCGTCTTATCTTAAATACACTCTAAGCGTTATTTTCAATGCTTGCAGAGATAGTAAGATAACTTGCCGTGATGACTAAGCGTGATGACTACGCGTAATCAGTTAGTCGTTATGGCGCTTACCAGAACGCTTCAATCTTTCTGCTGCGAGTTTGGCTTCTTTTATTGCTTCCTTCTCCGCCATGATGCGGGCGACTTCAATCTTCTCAAGCTCGGCCATCGCAGGCGTTTCTAATGAAAGTAAACCGATTTTGCCTGAGCGGTATTCATGCAGCAATAACTCAGATGCCTTGTGCATATCGATGTGACCACCGGGACGCAGGGCGCCACGTTTACGGCCAATTGCTTCAAGTAAAGCCACATCATCCTTTGGTAATTCACTGAGGTTGTAGCGCTCACAAATCTCTTTTGGATAAGCGGTTAAGAAATACTTAGCGGCGAACAGAGCCACATCTTCATATTCCATTGCGGTATCTTTAATGGCACCAGTGACTGCGAGGCGATAGCTGCTCGCTTCGTTATCCACTTTGGGCCACAAAATCCCTGGGGTGTCCGAGAGTACGATACCGTTACGTAAATTGATCCTTTGTTGGGTTTTGGTCACCGCAGGTTCGTTACCTGTTTTGGCGATAACACGGCCAGCTAAGGTATTGATGATGGTGGATTTCCCGACGTTGGGGATCCCCATGATCATAGTGCGTATGTCTTTTTCGGTTTTATCACGACTTGGCACTAACTTACGGCAGATATCAGGGATCTTTTTCACCATTGCCGCTTGCAGTGTGGTGATCGCCGTGGCTTTTACGCCTTGTTCACGCTCTAAGTATTCAATCCATTGCGCTGTGATCTCTGGATCGGCCAGATCGGATTTATTGAGCAGTTTGATACAAGGTTTGTCGCCTCGAAGCTGAGCCACCATGGGGTTTTCGCTACTGTAGGGAATACGCGCGTCCAGCACTTCGATAACAAGATCGACCTGAGGCATTGCCTCTTCAATCTCTTTGCGTGCCTTGTGCATATGCCCTGGATACCACTGAATTGCCATGATAACGCCTTGTCCTAAATAACTTAAAGAACGGCTATTCTACCTTGAAGGTGGCGAATGTCATAAAAAAAGCGCCCTAAGGCGCTTTAATCGCTTAATCCTTGACTATCTCTTGCGATTATCTCTCGGATTAATGGGCGGTATTCGGGGGTTAAATAACGCCAAGCTCGCGCAGTCTTTCCATCAGATAACTGTCGGCGGTATAACGCTCAGACAGCACGACAGCAGGGTTTGGATGCAAAAATAACGGCAAAGAGATCCGTGGCTTGGTTTTATCCGTACCTTCAGGATTGATGACGCGATGTGAGGTCGATGGGAAATAGCCGCCAGACGCTTCCTGTAGCATGTCACCGATATTGATAATGATGCTGCCAAAATCACTGGGCACATCTAACCAAGTGCCATCTTTGGCTTTCACTTGTAGTCCTGGCTCATTGGCGGCAGGTAACACAGTGATAAGGTTGATATCTTCATGGGCTGCCGCGCGAATTGCGCCCATTTCTTCACTGCCCGTCATCGGCGGGTAATGCAGAATGCGCAGCAAGGTTTTTTGGCTGTTGGCGATCATTTCTGGCAATGGCATTGAAAACTTGGCTTTTACGTCTTCGGGTGAGTAGGTTTCAATCCACTCTAAAAGTTCAGCGGCCAACGCGTTGGCTTTGTCGTAATAGGCGAGAATATTGGCACGTAGTGAATCGGGGATCCGGCCCCAAGGGTACACGTGGTAATACTCTTTAATGTCTTTGACTGTGTTGCCTTTGGCGGTTTCAGAAATCGATGCGGGGAAGAAACCGTCGTGGGTTTCTTTTTTGAACATATAGTCGTTTTTGGCTTCTGAATTAAAAAAGGCTTGCCACTCGGTGTAGATGTCTTCAACTAAGCGCTTATCAATCGGATGATTAGATAAAACACCAAAGCCAGTTTCCCGAAGTGATTCAACGAATTGCTGGGCGCTGTTTTCAGCGCGGTAATCAATGGTTTCTAATTTCATGTGCGTTTCTACTTGTTATATTTAGTTGTAATTTGACCCGCTGCAAGTGTAGCCGTGCACTGGAGCAGGTGCAAATACTCAGCGATTGCGATCAGGAACTATTGCTGTTTTTTCCGTCATTTATGCAGTTGTTTATATGAGTACTGATATAAACGCTTAGATTGGAACTGACATAAGTGGCAAGATGTTAGCCGTCAAATCCGTTAGTATGGGATGTGTTGTGATTGGGTGGATGTCAGTTGTATTTTGCCGCTGAGCGCAAGAAATCTTGCTTGGAGTAGGTCTTATATTCACTTTTTATGGCTCAGCTCCTTAATCAACTGAATGAAGAGTATCAAAATAGACAACGACGTGAGTCGAAAGGGCATTAATATGAACAAACTGACCGATTTTGAACGCTATGTTATCGAAGAAAAAGGCACTGAACGCCCATTTAGTGGTGAGTATTATGATCATGATGCCAAGGGTTTGTATTTATGCAAAAAATGCCATGCGCCCTTGTACCGCTCTGAGCATAAATTTAATGCCCATTGTGGCTGGCCTGCCTTCGATGATGAAATTGCCGGCGCTGTAACGCGCCATGTCGACGCCGATGGCCGCAGAACCGAAATTGTCTGTAGCCAGTGTGGTGGTCACTTAGGCCATGTTTTTGAAGGTGAGATGCTAACTGCCAACAATATTCGTCACTGTGTTAACTCCGTTTCTATGGTTTTTAAAGGGATAGATGATGCTGTTGAACCAGCATCGAACAGCTTTGCGACTTTTGGCGCTGGGTGTTTTTGGTGCGTCGAGGCGATTTTTAAAAGCCTCAAAGGCGTGGTGAACGTCACTTCTGGCTATGCCGGCGGTGATGCCCATGATGCCGATTATAAATCCGTTTGCTCGGGTCAAACTGGCCATGCAGAGGTGGTGCATATTGAGTTCAACCCAGAGGAAATTGATTTTACGACGCTATTGCAGGTCTTTTTTGAGAGTCATGATCCGACCACGCTCAATCGTCAAGGCAATGATAAGGGGCCACAATATCGCTCTGTGGTGTTTGCCCATAATGCCGAGCAGATTGAGCAAACCACTGCTATGTTGACTCAGTTAGCGGCGGCTAAGGTTTTTGATGCGCCTATTGTGACCCAAGTGTCAGCATTTGAGACGTTTTATCCCGCTGAAAATTATCACAATGATTACTTTGCTTTACACGGTGAGCAACCTTATTGTCAGATGGTCGTGCGCCCTAAAGTCGAAAAAGTGAAAGCCTTGTTTGCACGATTGCAAAAAGCTTAAGCAATTCAGCGCAGGATGCTAAATACAAAAACGCCACCGATAAAGGTGGCGCTTTTTATAGATTTTTTAATGTCCGCAACGGTAGTTACCGAAGTAACTATCTACTCTCGGCTAACCACTGGGCATATTGTTTGGTGTAATAGCTGACAATCAAATCCGCTCCGGCCCGCTTTAAGCCGATGAAGGTTTCTGTCACCACTGCACGCTCATCCAACGCACCTGCAAGGGCGGCAAACTTGATGCCTGCATATTCGCCGCCGACTTGATAGGCGGCGAGTGGCAAGTGGGTTTCTTGTCTTAAACGGCTTAACACATCTAAGTAGGGCGTACCCGGTTTAACCATCAAGATATCGGCGCCTTCGGCTTCATCTAATGAGGCTTCTAACAGGGCTTGGCGACCATTAGCATAATCCAGTTGATATCCCTTGCGATTTCCACTGAGTTCACAATCGACCGCGGCCCTAAAAGGACCGTAGAAGGAAGAGGCGAATTTTGCCGAGTGGGCTAGAATCGCCACATGCTCAAAACCTGCGGCATCAAGCCCTTGGCGAATGGCTTTTACTTGACCGTCCATCATGGCCGATGGCGCTAACATGTCGGCGCCCGCTTTAGCGGCAGTGACTGATTGCTTAACTAAATTTTCGACGGTGAGATCGTTGCAGACTTCATTATTGTGCACCACGCCGCAATGGCCGTGATCTGTATATTCACAAAAACAAATGTCGGGGATCACCATCATCTCAGGCACGGCGGCTTTAATGGTGCGCACCATACGGGCGAGTAAACCATTGTCATCCCAGGTGTCGCTGCCTTTATCATCCTTAGTGTGGGAAATCCCAAAGGGCATAACATAACGGATCCCGAGGGCGTAAAGCTCGCGCACTTCTTCCGCCAGTGCAGTCTCAGGTAAGCGGCTGATACCAGGTAGCGTGGAGATAGGCACTGCGTGGGTGATGTGTTCTTCTATGAACAGGGGATGGATGAGATCGCTTAACGAAATATGGGTTTCGCGCAGCAGATCGCGCATCGCTTCTGAACTACGTAAGCGTCTTAGGCGACGCAATGGAGGCGTGTTTAACATGAAATATCCTTATCGAAGGCGGGTTAATGCAATCGTACAATAATAAAGGAGTGGCAAGGAATGAATTCAATCCAGACTTGTCTGCTCTGACAAGCAAAGTTAAAAAAGTTTCCCCAAGCTGGCGGTATTCCTTAATGAGTTTATCGATCATTGACTTAGATCACATAAATCCATCAAGTCCTGATTTGCTACTGGATATCATGCGGGCGCTATTTTAGCTGACTTGCTTGCTTAGCCCTTTGTTTTCGGGCATTTGATGTTATTATTTGCGCCAGTTTACTCATGGCATATTCGCACAATACCGAAATGGTCAACTTGATGCGAAATTTTGCCCGCTAATCCGGTTTTGAAATGACAATAACACACGAACACTCTGCTTGTATTCTTGCCTTAGACACTTGTACCGAATCCTGCTCAGCTGCGCTGCAATATCAAGGTCAGATTTATGCTGAACTTGCCGATGCGCCGCGTGAACACAGCCAGCGTCTGTTGCCTATGGTCGATTCAGTGCTCAAGCAAGCGGGCATTAGCTTAGATAAAGTGGCGGCGATTGCCTATGGTCGTGGTCCTGGCAGTTTTACGGGGATCCGTATCTGCACTAGCATGACCCAAGGTCTGGCACTGGGGTTAGATTTGCCTGTGATTGGTATTTCAACTTTAGCGGCAATGGCACAAATGGCCATTAGCGAGCATCAAGCCGAGCAAGTGCTGTGTGCCATTGATGCGCGTATGGGCGAAGTGTATTGGGGTCAGTTTGTGGCCGTCGATGGTATTGCGACCTTAGTCGGTGAAGAAGTGGTCAGTGCGCCTGCCAACGTACAACTTCAGCTTGATACTCAAGCGCCCATTGTGGCTTGCGGCACAGGTTTTGATGCGTATCCAGATTTACTGACACTCGGCAAAGGGATTTTAGCTCTCGACGCCGTGAAATATCCCGATGCAAGGGCTATGCTGATATTGGCTGAAGCAGGTATCAAAGCAGGGCTAACAACCTCGGTCGATGAACTTGAACCTGTATATTTACGTGATACAGTTACATGGAAAAAGTTACCCGGCCGTGAATAAGCTGTTCTTTGCCTGAGTATCTGCGATAGAGTCTCAGGCAATTAATGCTAAGCATTCTTAACTATGAATGGCTTAACGATGGATAGTGCAAACTTAAGGCTTCTTGATGCAAGTTAATGTGAATCAAATGAGTTTGACGAATGCCGTAGCGAGTAATAGACCCGCTATCGCTCAGGGGCTAACCGCGCCTGAATCGTCACGCCCAGTGATTGAGCAAGATGCCGTCGAAGCCCTCAGTTTAGAAACACAGCCTAAAGGTAAAAACGCAGCGGGCAATTTACAGTCAAGGCTCGGCGCCCACCTCGAGTATGAACAAGATACGCGTGGTCATCAGGGGGCGATTGCCCAATATTTACAAACCCAACATGCCGCCAAACGCGATGAAATTCAGCAAATGGTTGGCGTGGACTTGTATGCTTGAACATCAACAAAAGCCTCCCCGTTCTACCTCGCGATTTTCCTCTTCTAAATTAACAGGTTTAGCCGCCAGCGGTGTGCCAAGCCGAGGCTTGTTTATTATCGAGCTGGTGGTGGCGTTACTCATCACTCGCATTCCCTATTTAAGCGTGCCGTTTAAATGGCTTGAAAGCTATTTCCATGAATTGTCCCACGGCATTGCGACGATATTAAGCTCGGGCGTGGTCAGCCATATTCAATTGTTTCCGAACGGCGCAGGCTTTTGTTTTAGCCAAGGCGGTTCGCCTATGTTGATTGGCTTTGCTGGGTATTTTGGCGCGGCCTGTTGGGGATATTTAATCTACTTGCTCGCGACTTGGCCAAAGGGGATCCGCGTGAGCTTTGCCTTGCTGGGCGCTTTAGTGGTGCTAAGCGGCTTGCTTTGGGGCAGAGATATTCTCACGCTGGCGATTCTAGCCGTACTCACTATTATTTTGTTGTTACCGCTTAAACTCAGTCAAAACAAAATGTTGACCCAGTTTTTGCGTATTATCGGTTTGATGATCATGCTTAATGCGCTGGCAAGTCCAACTGTGTTGCTCGGGCTTGATGGCCAAGGTGATGCGGTGATGTTGGCCGAACGTTCTTGGATCCCCGCGTGGATTTGGGTGGGACTTTGGTTATTAACCAGTGCCTGCGCCTTGTATTTTGCGTGGCGCCGTGTGGATAACGCTGCGAGTCGCTAATCATCAAGGTCATTTAATACCTCAGGCGTATTGTGTTTCCTCTGGCTTTTTTCCGCTTTGCGCTTTATTGGTTTAGCTAAAGGTGAATTGACTCATCACTTTGAGCCATAACCACTTATGTCACTCAAACCTAGGTTTTACGACTTCTATTCCTTGGATTTTTGGCCATTGGCTGCTAGCTTATGCCTTCGGTATCCATGGAGAATTACAATGAAAAAAGTCACCTTAGTTGCCAGTCTACTGCTTGCTGGTTTATGTTCGAGTGTTACCTACGCCGATGAAAGTTTAGATAAAGTCTTAAAAAGCGATTTTCGTCAGGCTAAAAATGCCAGCCGTGACGTTTATCGTCATCCCGCTGAAACCTTAAGTTTTTTTGGCATTACCCCAACACAAACTGTGATTGAACTCTGGCCAGGTAATGGTTGGTATAGCGAAATATTAGGGCCTTATTTAGCCAAAGAAGGCCAATATATCGCCGCCAGTTTCGAAACCGCTCCCGCGACGGATACACCCGGAAATCGCTATCGCGCCAACGCTGGTACTAAGTATGCTGCGTGGATGACGACCAATAAAGACGTCATGGGCAATGCAAAGATTGTTACCTTCGATCCTCCACAAAAGATGGATTTAGGCGCCGATGGCAGTGCCGATCTGGTATTAACATTCCGTAATCTTCATAACTGGGCATCGAGTGATCAGTTAGAGAATGTGTTTGCCGCGTCATATAAAGTATTGAAAGACGGCGGTGTCTTTGGTGTGGTGGAGCATAGAGCCAACGAAGGGATGAATTTTAGCACTGGCTATATGGACCAAGCGGCCATGGTTGCTTTAGCCAAAAAAGCCGGTTTCACCTTAGTTGAAAGCGCCGAAATCAATGCGAACCCCAAAGATACTAAGGATTATGCCAAAGGTGTTTGGACGCTACCGCCATCTTTTGCTTTGGGTGACACGGATAAGGAAAAATACCAAGCGATCGGTGAAAGTGATCGTATGACACTCAAATTTGTCAAAAAATCATCTTAATCACCTGACATCAGAGGCATTATGTGGCAATCTCTCGCCCCCCAAAATCAAATCGAATTTGTATTACCTCATATTAAGGTCGCAGGCCGATTATGGGGGGCGAAGGATAAACCTTTACTGCTGGCCTTACATGGCTGGTTAGATAATGCCAACAGTTTTGAACCCTTAGCTGCGCATTTACTCGATTATCAAGTGCTCGCGATTGATTGGCCTGGACATGGCTTTTCGGCGCACCGGCCGGGGCATTACCCGCTGCATTGGATTGATTACTTGTATGATTTGGATGCGCTATTAACGGCATTACCGCAAAAGCCTGTGGCCATGGTGGGGCATTCGCTCGGTGGCATTATTGCCTCTGCATATACGGCTACCTTCCCTGAAAAGGTCAACAAGCTGGTATTGATTGAAGCGTTAAGTCCCTTATCAGAATCGCCAACGCAAGCGAAAGCACGACTAAGGAAAAGCTTCTATCAACACGAGAAGTATTTAACCCAGAAACATGGGCAGGCAAAAATTTACGACAGCATAGAGACTGCAGTGCGGGCGAGGGCGCATTTAACAGGACTTGCCGAACCTTGGTGTCGGCTATTGCTCGAGCGTAATATGCAGCCCGAAGGTGAGGGCATAGGTTGGCGCAGTGATCCTCGATTGAGATTAGATTCACCCCAAAGGCTAACCTTCGCTCAAGTTGATGCATTAATGCAGGACATCAATATTGAAACCTTATTAGTGTGTGGCAAACAGGGATTTAGCCAGTTGCAGACCGCCATACCTAAGGCGCGAACCTGGTTCAAACACTTGTCTGAACACATAATAGAGGGCGATCACCATGTGCACATGGACAATGCCGAAGGTGTCGCGCGCTTGATCCGCGAATTCGTTAAATAGGGTGCTTTTACTGCCCTAAAAAAGACGCTAGGTTTTTTGTTTTTTTTATGTGATGATGATCAAAATTAAAACGCTCGTATGATTTATGACGAGTCAATCAATAACTATAAAATGTAAGCCGGTATTTTAACTCGGTATTTATCGAGTCTTGACGCTTGTATGGATATTGTTTCCGCAGTTGTGGGGATTTAGGAGAGAGTAGTGGATCAGCCTTGGATTAATCATTTGCCAAAAGATGTGCCTGCTGAAATTAATGTGGAGCAGTACTCATCGCTTGTTGATATGTTCGAAACAGCGGTGGCTAAGTATGAAGACCAACCTGCATTTATCAACATGGGTGCCACGCTAACCTATCGTAAATTGGAAGAACGCAGCCGTGCATTCGCCGCGTATCTACAAAATGAATTAAAGCTTGAAAAGGGCGATCGTGTCGCCTTAATGATGCCAAACCTGTTGCAATACCCGATTGCACTGTTTGGGGTTTTACGTGCCGGTATGGTGGTCGTTAACGTTAACCCGCTATATACCCCGCGCGAACTTAAACATCAGTTGATTGACTCGGGCGCCAAAGCCATCGTTGTCGTGTCAAACTTCGCCCGCACCTTAGAAGAAGTGGTCGAACAAACGCCCGTTGAAAGCGTCATTATCACCAGTTTAGGTGATCAATTAAGTGCACCAAAACGCACCTTAGTGAACTTTGTGGTGAAGTACATTAAGAAGCTCGTCCCTAAATACGACTTACCCCACGCACTATCTATGCGCGACACCTTATCAACTGGTCGCCGCATGCAATACATCAAGCCTGAAGTCACTAACGACGACTTAGCGTTTTTGCAATATACAGGCGGCACAACTGGGGTGTCTAAAGGGGCGATGTTGACCCATGGCAATATAGTCGCCAACGTATTGCAGGCCGATGGCGCTTATTCGCCCGCCTTAAACGATGGCAGCGAGTTTGTGGTAACGGCCTTGCCGCTGTATCACATCTTCGCATTGACTGTGAATTGCCTGCTGTTTTTGCACAAAGGCAGCCAGAACTTACTCATCACCAATCCCCGTGATATCCCAGGATTTGTGGCCGAGTTGAAAAAGTATCCTTTCACTGCATTGACTGGGGTAAACACCTTATTTAACGCGTTAGTGAACAGTGATGATTTTTCCCAGTTGGATTTTTCGCGCTTAAAACTCTCTATCGGTGGCGGCATGGCGGTACAAAAAGCCGTCGCGGATAAATGGCAAGCCATCACTAAGACCCGTTTACTCGAAGGTTATGGTCTGACGGAAGCCTCACCTCTATTAACCTGTTGCCCATATAATTTAGATGGTTACAACGGTTCAATTGGTTTCCCTGCACCTTCGACACTCATTCAAATCCGTAATGATGACGGCAAGGTATTAGCACAAGGCGAAACTGGCGAGCTGTTTGGTAAAGGCCCGCAAGTGATGAAAGGCTATTGGCAACGTCCTGAAGAAACCGCCAAAGTGATCGATACTGACGGCTGGTTAGCCACGGGCGATATTGGTTACATGGATGAGAAAGGGTTCTTCTATATTGTCGATCGTAAGAAGGACATGATCTTAGTCTCAGGCTTTAACGTGTTCCCTAACGAAGTCGAAGAAGTGGTTGCACTGCATCCTAAAGTGATTGAAGTGGCCGCAGTTGGGGTGCCAAACGACGCCAGTGGTGAGTTAGTGAAGGTATTTGTGGTGGCAAAAGATAAATCTTTAACCGCTGAAGACATCATTAAGCACTGCCGTATTCATTTAACGGGATATAAAGTACCGAAGCTGGTAGAATTTAGGGACGAGTTACCTAAAACCAACGTGGGTAAGATCTTGCGACGAGAGCTTAGAGACGAAGCTAAGCGAGCGTAAGATTGAAGCCGGCATTTGCCGGCTTTTGTTTTTATGGACTGTGATTGACCCACAGGATCTGGAGAAGAATTTGTCAGCGTTTCAATATGTGAGTGATGAAGCAAGCCTTAATGCCCTCGTTGCCCAATATAAACAGAGTAAGATACTCGTGTTAGATACCGAGTTTGTTCGTACTCGTACTTATTATGCCAAGTTAGGTTTGATCCAAGCCTATGATGGTAAAACCTTAGCTTTGATTGATCCTGTGGCTTTACCTGATTTAGCCCAGTTTTGGGCGCTGTTATCGGACCCGAATATCGTTAAGCTAGTGCATTCCTGCAGTGAAGACTTAGAAGTGTTTGCCCACTATGGCAAATGTCAGCCTACGCCTTTGTTTGATAGCCAAATTGCCGCCTCTTTGTGTGGTATGGGCCACGGTGTGGGTTATGCCAAGTTAGTAGAAACTTGCCTGGGTGAAGTGATTGATAAAGGCGAGTCGCGTACCGATTGGATCCGCCGCCCGTTAACGGAAGCACAGTTAAGTTACGCCGCTAATGACGTCTTGTACTTGTATCAGCTCTATCCTCAACTTAAAGCGAAACTCAGCGCCCAAGGGCGTTTAGCTTGGTTATACGAGGAAGGGGAAAGGATGACCCAGGGCAGGCTTGCCGATCCTGATCTCGACACGGCCTATTTGAAAGTGAAAAATGCTTTCCAACTGACTGAAATCCAATTGGCTTACCTTAAAGTGCTAGCCAAGTGGCGTCTTGAAAAAGCCTTAGTGCGTGATTTAGCTCTAGGTT
Source organism: Shewanella sp. SP1S2-4 (assembly GCF_031932075.1). Classification (NCBI taxonomy): domain Bacteria; kingdom Pseudomonadati; phylum Pseudomonadota; class Gammaproteobacteria; order Alteromonadales; family Shewanellaceae; genus Shewanella; species Shewanella sp. SP1S2-4. The sequence goes on along the minus strand of NZ_JAUOET010000014.1, from coordinate 73,845 downwards.
TTGTGGTCAAAGATCATGGTCTTATCGCATTGGCGAAGAAGCAACCTAAATCCTCGGCCGACTTGTTTAAGCTCAATGATTTGACTGAGCAAGAAAAACGTATCCACGGTAAAGATCTATTACGTGTGCTACAAACCGCTGATTTGGTCAATTTACCCGAGTTAGTGGATGTGCTGGCGTTGAAGTCGGGTTACAAATCGGCCTTTAAGGCGATAAAAAGCTGCTTAGTTGAGTTGTGTGAACAGCATGATGTGCCACAGGAAATGCTCGGCTCTAAACGTCATATCCATGAGTTTTTGCAATGGCGTTGGGATAAGCAACAAGGGGATTTACCCGCGGTGTTATGCGGATGGCGAGGCGAGATTGCCGCTGAGTCCCTAGCTAAGCTTGAGGTCTAAGGCTTTTAATCTAGTATTTAAATCTTGCGCGTGAAGTCTTGTACTTTATGCGCAGTATTTGAAACTTATCGATAGCCGAAAAACAGCCAACAAAAAGCGTCATCTTCTTCAGAAGATGACGCTTTTTGCGTAATCGACTTATCTGTCAGGCAATGTGACGTTAAGTTCGAGTACCGACAGGTTCGCGTCGTTTTGATCTAACTGCACAGAAACTTGATCATCAGAAATCGGCACATATTTGCGAATAACGGCAATGATCTCTTGTTTCATCTGTGGGAAATAATCGGGAGTGTCCCTTTGTCCACGTTGATGAGCCACAATGATCTGTAGGCGCTCTTTAGCCATTACCGCAGTGCTAGGCTTTTTCTTGCTTTTGAAATAGTCGAGTAAAGACATAATTAGCTACCAAATATCCGTTGTAAGAAACCTTTCTTTTCTTCCGTAATAAAGCGTACTGGGACATCTTCGCCCAGTAAACGTGCAACTGTGTCACTGTAGGCTAAACCTGCATCACTTTCTTGATCGATAATCACAGGCACGCCTGAGTTAGAGGCTTTGAGTACCGATTGTGATTCAGGGATCACGCCCAGTAATTCAATGGCCAGAATTTCTTGAACATCATCAACACTCAACATTTCGCCCGATTTTACACGGCTCGGTGAATAGCGAGTCAGCAGTAAGTATTCTTTGATTGGCTCAAGGTTTAGCTCGGCGCGGCGTGATTTGCTCTGCAGCATCCCTAAAATACGGTCTGAGTCGCGTACTGAACTGACTTCTGGGTTCGTGGTCACAATGGCGATATCGGCAAAATACAGTGCCATCATAGCGCCTTGCTCAATCCCCGCAGGTGAATCACACAGAATAAACTCAAAGTCTTTGGCTAAATCGTCTAGAACACGGCCAACGCCTTCTTTGGTCAGCGCATCTTTATCACGGGTCTGTGAAGCGGGTAAAACGAATAACTTGTCGCAGCGTTTATCTTTGATCAGCGCTTGATTTAAATTGGCTTCACCATTGATCACATTAACGAAGTCATAAACAACACGACGCTCACAACCCATGATCAAGTCTAAATTCCGTAAACCAATATCGAAATCGATAACGACTGTCTTGTGTCCTTGCATGGCAAGACCAGTCGCAATTGCAGCACTCGATGTGGTTTTACCTACGCCGCCTTTACCTGAAGTGACAACAATAATTTGTGCCATGTTTCTCTCTATCCTTTGTTCTGCCATTTAGAGGGGCAATGATTCAACCATAAGTGACTCACCGTTTAGGCGAATGCAGCCACTTTTATCTGAGCTATGTTGTTGTAGATTTTCAGCGAGCCAATATTGCCCTGCTATTGAAACGAGTTCGGCTTCCAGAGAGTGGGCTATGATGACGGCACTGGTATCGCCCGCCGCGCCTGCCATGGCTTTCCCTCGTAATGCGCCATAGATATGAATGCTACCATCTGCGATGACTTCTGCGCCATTGCCTACCGCACCAAATATGATTAAATCACCATTTTTTGCGTAGACTTGTTGGCCTGAACGAATATTTTGCTTCACTATCTTAGTTTGGCGCGGTGCTGGCGGTGGCGTACTACTCTGTTTTCCGGCTTTGACTATGGCAAGGCCTAAGTCTTTAGCCTGTTTACTGAGTACGGTTGTCGCGCCCGTTATGCCAACAATCACTAATTGACGTGAGATCAGCAGATCCTTTAACGCACTTAAATTTAAGCTGTCGTGTTGGATCGCACTCAGATTGACGACTAAAGGAGCACCCAGAAAAAACTGAGGAGCTTGTGCCAACTTACTGTCTAATTCAGTCATGACAGCTTGTAAATCGCTGCTATTAATATGAAGCACTGAAAGAGTAAAAGAAGCGCCTTTTAACTCTAAGCTAGGTTTTGACATCCCGGCACTATTCTCCAGAAATCATCAGTCGGTTCGCTGATTTTACAATTAAATTACTAGGCGACCATGTTATAGTGTGCCCCATTGACTGGCAAGTTTGAACTATTGGATATTTGTACTCTTATGCTATGTGCCGTTTATAAAAGTAGCCGAAAGGCTGATACTTATTTATTTGTGAAGAAAAGAGATTGTTTTGATGATGTTCCAGCGCCTTTGATGGAAATGTTCGGCGTGCCAAAGCTGGTGATGGTGTTTCCTATTGCGAAACGTGACGCGTTAGGCATGGCAGATATTCAAAAGGTAAGAGCTGCGATGGAAGAAAACGGCTTTTATTTACAAATTCCACCACCTCAGGTGAATTTATTGGCAGAGCATAAGCTCAGTCTTGGGATCAAAGATTAAGCCAATAGCATAAAAATAACAGGAAGGTATATGCATCGATACCGTGCTTATCGAACCCAAGCTTATCAAATCAATGCTTACCCAGTTAAGGTTTGTCACTTTGGGGTTTATCAGAATAAGCATTATCGACTCGCCGCATATATCTTCGCTCCCATCAGGGCATTTGTCTGTTTCATCATTTGGCTGAGTGCGTGCAGTTTGCCAGCCATGGCGCAGCAGCCGGATGAGAAAATCAGCTTTAGTGATTATTTAATTCAGCTAAAGCAAGAAGCCCATCTTCAGGGTATCAGCCAAGCGACCTTAGATTTAGCCTTTCCCCAGATCAAACTCTTCAAAAAAGCCCGAGTAACAGACAGCCCCCAGACTGAAAAAACTCACAACCTCGATACTTATCTCGCCGACACTGTGCCCGAGTGGAAAGTTGACACCGCACGGGTGCTGTTTAAAGAGCATGAACAACAACTCAACGCCATCGCCAGCCAATACTCTGTTCAGCCACGCTTCTTAGTCGCACTCTGGGGGCTTGCCTCCGACTTTGGTGAAGCTTCTGGCGATTATCCTGTGCTATCTGTGACGGCGTCACTGGCCTTTGGCGGCGAGCGCGAAGCTTTCTTCAAAAAAGAGTTTATGGCAGCGCTCAGCATAATGGATAAAGATCATATCGGTTTTCAAGATCTTAAAAGTCGTTGGAATGGCGCCATGGGGCAAACGCAGCTGATGCCTACGGATTATCTTGCCTATGGGCAGGACGGCGATGGAGACGGTAAGAAAGACATTTGGCACAACACACAAGATGCGTTTGCCTCCGCGGCGTATTTGCTACAGCAACTCGGTTGGAACGGCGATGATACTTGGGGCCGACAAGTACAAGTGCCTGCAACGCTTGATTTGGCAGTCGCTGGATTAGATAAACCCCAGTCCTTAGCCCAGTGGCAAACTCTCGGTATTCGCAAGTTTGATCATACCGATTTGCCGTCCCGCGAAGACATCAAAGCCTCGCTAATCATGCCCGATGGTGTTACCGGTCGAAAATACCTCGTTTATGGCAATTACCGCGCCTTAATGCACTGGCAGAATACCGATTATTTCGGGATTTCTGTCGCGCATCTGTCCGAGAGAATAAAGTATCCGCCGATAAACTAGTGTAAAATAGCCCGCATTCAGCGGGCTTTTTATTGAGAAGATACAGTTAATCATGGCATTTTGGCAGAGCAAAACATTAGCGCAGATGAGCGCAACCGAGTGGGAATCCCTGTGTGACGGTTGTGGTAAATGTTGTTTAAACAAGTTGATAGATGATGAAACCGAAGACTTGTATTACACCAATGCGGCCTGCCTTTTGCTCGATCATCAAACGGCGGGCTGTCAGCATTACAGTGACCGTTTCACCCACGTACCACAATGTACTGTGATCACGATTGATAATATCCATGAGTTAACTTGGCTTCCCGACAGCTGCGCATATCGCCGCTTAGCGGCAGGACGTGAGCTACCGAGCTGGCATCCGCTGCTGACTGGCTCTAAAGAAGCGATGCATTTAGCGGGCATGTCGATCCAAGGTAAAGTAGTCGATGAAAGACGCGTGAAGGATATTGAAGATCATATCGTGCTATGGCCACTCAAAGATGTGGATTAACAGACGTGGATTAATTTTTGCCTTAGCGAAGTAGATTGAAAAGTGACTTAATGATTGAAATGTTACTGGTTGATTGAAACGTTACTGGTTGATTGAAACGACTAGTTGATTGAAAAAACAGTAGTTGATTGGACAGTTAGCGTCAGAATGACAAAAACAACAAGGGAGCGACTATCGCTCCCTTGTGCATTTTGGGTGTTAAGTGAATTTAAATTCCATCAAATGATGCTCGACTAGATTTTTAATCCCACCATCAACTGATCAAGTTGCCCAGCTGTTGCTTGCAGCTCATCACAACCTGAAACCGACTGGTTCGCCGATTGCTCCACATCGTGGGACTGGTTGCGGATTTCCATCAGGTTAGTCGCAATCTCGTTGGCCACAGCCGATTGTTCTTCGGCCGAGGTCGCAATAAGTACACTCATTTCAAACACTTTATTACTGTGGAGGGCGATAAACTCTAAGTCTTTACCCGTTTGCAGTACGTGTTGTTTGCCTTCATTCGCTTGACTCACAGTACGCGACATCACTTGGGTTAGATTGCGCGTACCCGATTGCAGCGATTCGATCATGGTTTTGATCTCAACCGTCGCGGCTTGAGTGCGGCCCGCTAAGGTACGAACTTCATCGGCGACCACGGCAAAACCACGACCTTGTTCACCGGCGCGCGCCGCTTCAATCGCCGCGTTGAGGGCGAGTAGGTTGGTTTGCTGGGAAATCGCATTAATAGTTGATACCACTTCATCAATTTTACTGGCGTTGTCATTGAGTACGCCCACCGCATTCGAGGCTGAGGAGATCTCATCCGATAACACATCGATGGCTTTGACTGTGGTTTCAATGTCTTTACCGCCCGCGCTAACTTGTTGATTAGCCTCTTGAGTTTCGGCAGAAGATTGCTCGGCATTGCGGGCGACTTCTTTCACTGCGGCGGTCATTTCTTCCATCGCCGTCGCTAGGGAGTCCAAATGTTGTCTCTGGTTCACCGCCAAGGATTGACCTTGTTGCGCTGTGCTACGAAACGAGGACACTACCTCACGGATTTTCGTTGTCGACTCGGCGATTTGTTTCACTAAAAGATGCTGACGCTCCACTAAGGCATCAATACTGATGGCTAAGATACTGAATTCGTCCTTTACTTCGAAGAAGTTTAAACGCCCCGTCAAATCGCCCGATGCGGCGCGTTTTAGTGCCATCACTGTGGTATAAAGTGCGCCGCCCACGAAGGTCGAAATGTAGTAGCTAAATAAAAACAACACGAACAGAAGCGCCGCCATCAGGCCGTAAACCAGCAGGTTATCTTTGGCGAGCAGGGCATCAATTTCTTTGCTGTCGAAGGGAATAATCGTGATCAGGTTTTGATCGTTAACGCGACTCACAGCTCGAGGTTGCTTACCGCTATCATCAATACCGCCACCGCTGCGAGCTAAGGATTGCGCTTTGCTGTCGGCTTCATTCACCGAAATAATGCTGACATTGCCTTTGATTTCGCGACTTAGCTGGCTAAGGATAGTTTGGCGTTCTTGCTCTGGTAGTTTGTTATATAAGCTGCCTGTGACTTGGTTGATTTGTTGTGACGCATTTTGAAGACCGTTGAGCTGTCCTTGCACTAAGGTTTGCTGGGATTGGTTATCAAGAAAAATCGCCAGTCCAACAATCATTAGCATGGGAACGATAGAGAGAATAGCGAATTTAGTTTTTAAGGTCATATGGATAAGATATTGATCTATCCAGCGAAACTTTACTTCTTTCATGAGTGCCTCGATAAAATGGGCTGTGAACCGAATGTATATCGGTCAGTTTGCCATAGACTTGATAGTTTTCTGTTTTGTAATGATTTATGTTGCTAATGTAGTCTAATTGCAGTCGTTATTGTGTTGTTTGCTGCAATTTTGGCAGGGTACAGGCATTAGTTTACAGTTTAGTTACAAATGCTGCTAGTGGCTGAATAGGGAACTTGTTTCGGTCAGAATTGAGGTTTGGATTTCACCTTGAGCAAAACTCAGGCTCTGAACTGGGGTAACACATGAATTTGCATGATAAAAACCCCCAATAAGCCCTAGTAATATGCCGCTCGCTCGCGTAAAATTTCTATCCTTTTATTTCGTTATAGCTAGCAAAGCGTCTGGCATTAACGCCCGATAACCTGAGCACCCAAATAGCCTGAAAGTTTGGCGCCCATAGCACTTGTTTATCAAGCGCGACTATGCAGTGGAAGAGAAAATGCAGCAGTTAACTGAGATCGTAGAACAAGCCTTAGTCATTATTGACCAGGCCAGTGATCTAAAAGCACTGGATGATATCCGTGTCGATTACCTTGGTAAGAAAGGTAAGATCACCGACATGATGAAAATGATGGGTAGCTTAAGCCCTGAAGAAAAGCCAGCCTTTGGCCAAGCGGTCAATGATGCTAAACAGGCTATTCAACAAAAATTAACTGAGCGCATCGATGGTCTGAAGAGTTCGGAACTGGAAGCCAAATTAATCGCTGAAAAGATTGATGTGACTTTGCCAGGCCGCACCCAAGAGATCGGTGGCTTACATCCAGTGACGCGTACCATTGAACGTATCGAAACCTTTTTCGGGGAATTAGGGTTCTCGGTAAAGCAGGGGCCTGAAATTGAAGATGATTTCCACAATTTCGATGCGCTGAATATCTCTGAGCACCATCCTGCGCGTGCTGATCATGATACCTTTTATTTCAATCCTAAACTGATGCTGCGTACCCAAACTTCGGGCGTGCAAATCCGTACTATGGAAACTGAAAAGCCACCATTACGCATTATTTCTCCGGGTCGTGTTTATCGTAACGATTACGACCAAACGCACACGCCAATGTTCCACCAAGTGGAAGGGCTTTTGGTTGATGAGCATGTGAACTTTGCCGAATTGAAAGGCATTTTGCATGACTTCCTGCGTAACTTCTTCGAAGAAGATCTGCAAGTGCGTTTCCGTCCATCTTACTTCCCATTCACTGAACCTTCAGCAGAAGTAGACGTGATGGGCAAAAATGGTAAATGGCTAGAAGTGCTTGGCTGCGGTATGGTACATCCGAATGTGCTGCGCAGCGTTGGCATAGATCCAGAAAAATACTCTGGTTTTGCTTTTGGTATGGGTGTCGAGCGTTTAACTATGTTGCGTTACGGCGTAAACGATTTACGTGCGTTTTTCGAAAACGACCTACGTTTCCTGAAGCAATTTAAATAACGGAGCTGTAATAGCATGAAATTTAGCGAATCTTGGCTTCGTGAATGGGTAAACCCTTCAGTCAGCCGTGAAGCATTATCCCACCAGATCACTATGGCCGGTCTCGAAGTCGATGACGTTGAAGCCGTAGCAGCCGATTTTAGCGGTGTCGTGATTGGTGAAGTGGTGGAGTGTGGTCAGCATCCCGATGCCGATAAACTGCGCGTGACCAAAATCAACGTAGGTGGTAGCGAACTTATCGATATCGTCTGCGGTGCACCAAACTGCCGTCAGGGTCTTAAAGTGGCCGTGGCTATGGTTGGCGCCGTATTACCTGGTGATTTCAAAATCAAGAAAGCTAAGCTGCGTGGCATGCCATCAGAAGGCATGTTGTGCTCGTACAGTGAGCTTGGCATCAACGTCGAAAGCGATGGCATTATCGAATTGCCATTGGACGCGCCGCTTGGCACTGACATCCGTGATTATCTGCAACTTAACGATGCCGTTATCGATGTGGATTTAACCGCTAACCGTGCCGATTGCTTAGGCATGGCAGGCCTTGCCCGTGAAGTGGGCGTGTTAAACCGCCAAGCCGTGGTTGAGCCACAGTGGCAAGCCGTCACGCCAACGACAGATGCACAGGTCACGATTAACGTTAAGGCGCCAGCCGCTTGTCCACGTTACTTAGGCCGTGTGGTTAAAAACGTCAATGTGAAAGCGCCTACGCCATTATGGATGCAGGAAAAACTGCGCCGTAGCGGTATTCGCTCTATCGATCCTATCGTTGATATCACTAACTTTGTGTTGATTGAATTCGGTCAACCTATGCACGCTTTCGATCTTGCCAAGTTAACGGGCGATATCCAAGTGCGTTTAGGCACTGGCGAAGAGAAAATCACCCTGCTTGATGGCAGCGAAGTCACTATTCCCAGCGATACCTTAGTGATCGCCGATGATGCGCGTCCATTAGCCCTTGCAGGCGTGTTTGGCGGCGAATACTCAGGCGTGAGCGACACGACCCAAGACATACTGCTTGAATGTGCGTTCTTCGCGCCTCTTGCCATTATGGGTAAGTCACGTCGTTTAGGTTTGCACACAGACTCATCACACCGCTTTGAGCGTGGCGTTGACCCTGAGATGCAACACAAGGTTATCGACCGTGCGACCCGCTTAGTGCTGGATATTTGTGGCGGTGAAGCGGGCCCTGTAGTTGAGGCTAAATCAGAGGCTGATTTACCCAAACCAGCACAAATCGTGTTACGTCGTAGCAAGTTAGATAAAATCCTCGGTCACCATGTACCTGATAGCGATGTGGCTGAAATCCTCACGCGTTTAGGTTTTGCTGTCGTTGCAGCAGAGGGAAGCTGGCAGGTCACCACTGCGACTTATCGTTTCGATATGGCGATTGAAGAAGATTTGATTGAAGAAGTGGCGCGTATTTACGGTTATAACAATATCCCGAATATCGCGCCTGTTGCTGCGCTGCGTATGTCAGATCATAAAGAATCTAACTTAAGCCTAAAACGCGTGCGTGCCTTATTGGTCGCTCGCGGCTTCCAAGAAGCGGTAACCTACAGCTTTGTCGATCCCAAATTGCAAAATCTGGTTCACCCTGGTTTAGACGCTATGGTGTTACCAAACCCAATTTCCAGTGAAATGTCGGCCATGCGCCTGTCAATGTTCACCGGTTTATTGGCCGCAGTTGGCTATAACCAAAGTCGTCAACAGAGTCGCGTGAGACTTTTTGAAACTGGCCTGCGCTTTGTTCCTGATATCAATGCAGAATCCGGTGTAAGACAACAAGCAATGCTCGCTTGTGTCATTACTGGGCTCCAAAATGATGAACATTGGGCTATGGAATCGAAAACCGTTGATTTTTTCGACCTTAAAGGTGATTTAGAAGCAATTATCGGCTTGACAGTTTCCGCATCAGAATTTAGCTTTAGAGGAGCGACGCATTCTGCTCTCCATCCGGGGCAATGTGCTGAAATATTGAGAAATGATCGAGTGATCGGTCATATAGGTGCAATCCATCCTAGTTTGGAGAAGCCTTTTGGACTCAATGGTAAAACCATCGTTTTTGAGTTGGAATTGGATGCTTTATTGCATACCAGTTTGCCGCTAGCCCAAGCTGTATCTAAGTTTCCAGCTAATCGTCGTGACATCGCAGTCGTAGTAGATGAGAGTGTATCTGCAGGTGATGTAATGAAATTGATAAGAAAAGTTGGCGAAAATCAGTTGGTTGGCATAAACTTGTTCGATGTATACTTAGGTAAAGGTGTTGAACCCGGCAAGAAGAGCCTGGCGATAGCACTTACATTACAAGACACTACTCGTACGCTTGAGGAAAAAGAGATTGCTGAGACCGTTGGTTCAGTCGTTTCTGCCCTTAAGTCCGAGTTCAACGCATCGTTGAGGGATTAAAGTATGGCACTTACCAAAGCCGAAATGGCAGAACATCTTTTTGAAACACTCGGAATGAACAAACGTGTCGCCAAAGAGATGGTTGAGTCGTTCTTTGAAGAGATTCGGGGCGCACTTGAAAGTGGTGAGCAGGTCAAGTTATCTGGCTTTGGCAACTTTGACCTTAGGGACAAGAATCAAAGACCGGGAAGGAACCCAAAAACAGGCGAAGATATCCCAATTTCTGCTCGTCGTGTCGTGACTTTCCGTCCCGGCCAAAAGCTGAAAACTCGTGTAGAAGCAGCAAACACGGGTAAGTAATTTCGTTTGTTTGATGGGAAAGCCACTCCTTAGAGAGTGGCTTTCCTGTTTATTTTTTCGTGCAATATCTCCATTATTTCTATCCACTGTCTGAGGTGAATTCTTTGTCAAGACAGCCCAAACATTTTGACCGTCGTTTTAAACTCGCCTTATTACACCCTAGATACTGGGCCACTTGGTTGGCGATTGGTCTATTAGTGATTTTCGGACTCATGCCCGCATGGCTACGTGATCCCATAGCAAGATTATTGGCAAAAATAGTGATGCCGATTGCCAAAAAGCCCATTAGTGTTGCCAGAGCCAACTTAAGGGCGTGCTTTCCTGAACAATCTGCCGCCGAGATTGAAGCGTTAATCCGCGAGAACGTACAAAACTTCGTTTTGGTCTTGTTAGCTCAGGGCGAATTGCTGGTGCGCTCAAAAGCGCATTTACGTCGTCGAGTCAATTTAATCGGCTTTGAGCATGTGACGAAAGCGCAGGCCGCGGGCCAACCGATCATTTTTATCATGCCCCATGTGTGGCCAATCGATTATGCCGGCTTACGCCTTAACCTTGAGTTGCCTATGGTGACGATGGCCAAAGCCCATAAAAATGGCTTATTCAATTGGTTTAGTAATCGTGTGCGCAGCAGCTGTGGTGGCCATGTGTATATGCGCGAGGCGGGCATTAGGGCGCTATTGGCTGAGCTTAAGCGCGGTAACAGTTTCTTTTATCTCCCCGATGAAGACTTAGGTCCTGAACAAAGCGTGTTTGCACCTTTTTTAGGCACAGTGAAAGCAACGCTGCCTGTCGTTGGGCGTTTAGCGCAGGCGGGGAATGCCCAAGTGTTGCCAGTAAAGATTGGCTACAACCAAGTGACACGCCAATTTGATCTCACTGTGATGACGGCCGTTGCGCCTGAAGACATGGTAGGCAAAGAAAACGAGGCGTTGGCACTGAACAAAGTGGTCGAGCAAGTTATTTTAGCTTACCCAGAGCAGTATATGTGGTTTCTGCGGGTGCTCAAAACGCGCCCAGAGGGTGAAGCTTCTATCTACTGCTGATGTAGCGTGACTGAAAATAGTGTGGTTTAAAATGGCTTTGAGCGCTGATTGCTCAAAGCCATTTTGTGAGGAATATTCTTGCTGATAGGACTCTTTATTGATTGAAATCTTTATCGACTCTGCTGTAGTTAACAATGCAGATTACAAATGAAGGATTTAATCTTCATCTTGTTCCATCTCAAGTTGCATCAGTAGCATATCTTCACCATCGAGTACGCGGGTGCGATAGCTTTGACACGCAGGGCAGACGATGGTGCGCTCACTCAGTACGGATTCAGTCTGGCAGTCTTGGCAAAGTATCACTAGCGGCTGAATTTGCATATTGAGTAGGGCTTCTTTGCAAATCCCATCGAGCTTAAACGTATCGAAGGCCGTTTGTAGCAGGCTAGGTTCAACCCCGCTCATGACGCCTAGTTTGATATCCACTCGGGTGATTTTATCGGCATGATTAGCCAGCGCGTGCTGCTCGCATTGCTCAATCAAGGCACTCACAATTGAATATTCGTGCATCAGCAAATCCTTGGCAGCAGTTCACCTTGGGGAAGATCGAGATAACGCTTGGTATTCCAAGGCGTTCTTAGCACGACTTTCCCCACTAAATCCTCACTCACAGTGCCGATTATCGCTGCATGCTCACAGCGCCCAAAGCGTTGCATGATTTCGAGCGCACCTAAAGCGATGTCGTTGGGGACGGCGAGGATGAAAGTGCCTTCGTTGGCAAGATCCATGGCTTCGAAACCATATAGTTCGCACAGACCTTTGACTTCATCGCTGACGGGAATACTGGCCTCATTCACTGTGATACCAACATTGGAGGCAATAGCCCATTCGTTCAGTACTGCCGATAAGCCACCGCGAGTCGCATCGCGCATCGCATGGATAGGAATATTGGCGGCGATCAATTGCTCGACTATCGGCCAGAGCGTCGCGCAGTCACTTTGCAATGCCGATTCGAGCGTGAGTCCTTCACGCGCCATTAAAATCGCCGCGCCGTGGCAGCCAATATCACGGGAGACGATAATGGCATCGCCCACTGCAATGTTTGCCGCTGAGATGTTGGGACGCAAGATGCGGCCAATGCCTGAGGTATTAATAAATAAACCATCGGCACAGCCCTTGGGCACGACTTTAGTGTCGCCGCAGACAATCCGCGCGCCACTTTGTTTGAGCTCTTTTGCCATGCTGCGGACAATAGTCGTTAAATCATTGATAGAAAAGCCTTCTTCGATGATCACGCTACAGCTCAGATACTGAGGTTCTGCACCCATCATAGCGAGATCGTTGACTGTGCCCGCGATAGCAAGTTTGCCGATATCGCCGCCGGCAAAAAACAAAGGGGAGACGGTGAAAGAGTCAGTAGTAAAGGCGTTGGCGCCGTGCAAATCGAGTTTAGCAGCGTCTTCTTCGCTACGAAGGATTGGATTATCAAATTCGGCAAAAAACAGACCTCGGATCAGTTTATTCATTTCTTTGCCGCCACCACCGTGGCTGAGCTGAATGGATTTATCTTTTAGCGTATCAGCCATGATGTGGCTCCTTGATATCGATACCTTGATAGCGGTAATAGGCGTTGCAAGCGCCTTCGGAGCTGACCATGCAGCTGCCTAAGGGCGTTTCGGGATTGCAGCCGCGGCCAAAAACTTTACAGTCCTTTGGTTTAGCAAGCCCGCGAAGAATGTCGCCACACTGACAGGCTTTATGATCGTCAATTTCCTTCACGGGTAAGCGGTCTTTAAAGCGCAGTTCGGCGTCCCTGTGGGCATATTCGGGTTTGAGCTGCAGGGCTGAATTGGGGATAGGACCGAGGCCGCGCCAGCGAAATTGTGGTCTGATATTAAAGAATTGATTCACTTTGGCCTGCGCCGTGAGGTTACCGTCTTCCGATACCGCACGGCTGTATTGGATATCGAGCTCCGCTTTGCCCGCGGCTTTTTGGCGCACAATCCGTAAAATCGACTCCATCACATCAACGGGTTCAAATCCTGCGACAACCACAGGCGTGCCATAGTTTTCGACTGTGCTGCGATAGATTTTGGCGCCGCTGATCACGCTCACATGGGCGGGGCCAATAAAGGCATTCACTCTGGCTTTCGGGTCGTGCATCACGGCATCAATCGCGGGTGGCACTAATACATGATTAATATGGAATAACAGATTTTCGAGTTTCTCGTGTTCGGCCAGCTGCAATAAAATCGCTGTCATTGGGGTTGAGGTTTCAAAGCCGATGGCAAAGAGCACTACGGTTTTATCGGGATTGTCGCGGGCAATTTTGAGCGTATCTAAGGGATCGTAAATTGGGCGAATATCGCAGCCCTTGGCCCTAAAACTGGCTAAAGAGCCTTGAGAACCAGGCACACGGATCATATCGCCCAGCGTCACTAAGATGACATTTTCTTGGGAGGCCAGCGCCGCCGCTTGGTCAATGCGCTCTTTCGGCATAATGCACACAGGACAACCTGGACCGTGGATAAACTCAATATTATCAGGCAGTAAATCCAGTAAGCCGTATTTCATAATAGTGTGAGTATGACCGCCACAGACTTCCATGATATTGATTGGTTGCTTAACTAATTTAGCGGTTAACTGAATATCCCGCGCTAAATTGGCAATCGTTTGGGGATCGCGAAAGCCTTGATAGAGGTGTTTTAGTTCAAGCATGCTCTTTCCTCGGTACACTCGATAGGGTGCGCGCCTTGCTACTCAATCTTGCACTGTTGATGGTCAGTGTATGGCTTCGTTTTCGAGTTTAGTGACGATTTCTTGGTATAGGTCAATGCTTTGCTGCGCATCTTCCTTATCGATTTTGTTCATCACAAAGCCAATATGGATCAGCACATAGTCACCAATCTCCAGTGGCTCATTCATCAAATGACTACTTACATCGCGGCGCACGCCTAAGGTATCGACCGTGACACTCTGGCGCTCAATATCGACCGCCACCACTTGGGAAGGTATGGACAAGCACATTATTGTGCACCTCGAATATTGTCTTTAAGCCAAGCGGCCACAGCCTGCATGGAGTCGCCATCTTTGATGGAGACTTCAATGATTTGAGTTGCTGGATTGAGTTTTTTAAGCTGTGCTCTGGCTTCGTCCAGCTTGAAATCAAAATAGGGCAGTAGATCGCACTTGGTGATAAATACCACATCGGCGCGGCGGAACATCACAGGATATTTCTCAATCTTATCATCGCCTTCTGGCACGGACAGCAGCACGATATTTTTGTGTGTACCTACGTCATAACTGGCGGGGCAGACAAGATTACCGACGTTTTCGACAAAGCAAATATCGAGCCCTTCAAGTGGTAAATGATGTAGGGCACCGTGCACCATAAAGGCGTCGAGGTGACAGGCGCTGCCCGTTTGAATTTGATAGGCCTTAATGCCTTTAGCGATGAGGCGGTCGGCATCGCGGGAGGTTTCTAAGTCGCCTTCAATCACCGCATAGTTGAGCTTGGTGTATTCTTTGAGATTTTCTAAAAGGGTCGTTTTACCGCTGCCTGGGCTACTCATGATGTTGAAGGCCGTGATGTTATGTGTCTCAAAGTGGGCGCGGTTATGTCCAGCTTCGATATCATTTTTATCTAAAATCTTATGGATCACAGACAAGGTTTTTTTATCGTTTAACTGAGGATTGGTGTGTAACTCTTGATGGCTATGCTCATGAGTATGTGAATGGTCATGATTATGCTCATGGCTATGGGCATGCGCGCCTAGATGATCATGATCGTGGCGGGTAAGGGAGCAGCCGCAGTCTTTACACATTTTACCTCTCCTTGTATAGGCAGAGTACGAGGACTTTGCCTGACGAATTGTGAATGCTGATATACGGATCGTTAATTTGGTTACGCTAATGTTGAGTGTGATACAAATTGCGCTGCAGATCTTTGATGTTCGTCAGGTTTATGGGGATAAAAATGGCGAGCTAACATCAGGGGTTATCAAATAAGTAAGGTTATTGATTCTGATGAATGCCATACCAAAGTTGGCCTAGAGCTATGCCGCCATCATTGATGGGGATCTGTTGACTGGATAACACTTGATTGCCTTGGGTGCTTAGCTTGCTCAGGCAATATTCCAATAGGTATTTATTTTGGAATACGCCACCGCAGAGTACGGTTGGAAGGTGTTTGTACTGGGCGGCATAGTCGCAGATAGCATAGCCTAATGTGTGTAAAAAGGCGCGGGCGATGGCATCTCGTCTGTTGTCTGTTAGCGGTTTTTCAGTCATTAATTTAACAATCTGCTTGAACATCTCACTGCTGCGCCACTGGTCGACGTCAAGAGGTAAGTTAAGCGACATGGCTTCAAGGGCTAATGCATCGGCGCGATTGGCTGCGGCTTCTATTGCCATGCCTGCTTGACCTTCAAATTGTGTGGTTTCGATTAAGCCTAAGGCGCAGGCGAGGGCATCGAACAAGCGTCCGACCGATGAGCTTTTAAGTGCGCTACCGTTCTGCCAGATCTTATGTAAGTTAGTCAGAGTGTTTGGGCGCATGTTGTTTAATATAGGTAATTGCAATGCGAGTACAGAATCGAGGCTCATTTGCTCGAACAATAATGCCAGTAACAACCTCACGGGTTGCTTAATGGCTTGTTCGCCGCCCAGCAGGGCTATAGGCTCAAAGTGCGCCAGTCGTTTGGCTTTATCGAGCGTCGTTAATAGCACTTCACCGCCCCATAAACTGCCATCGTCGCCAAGCCCGGTACCGTCAAAACTAAAGCCCAATACGGGATCTCGATATTGATTAACCGCCATTACGCTGAGCACATGGGCATGGTGATGTTGCACAGTTAAACATTGGCTTTGGCTGGTATCGCTAAGTTTTACACTCGAGTGTGAGTGCATTTCAGCCCAGCGTGACGGGGCATAATCTGGGTGTTTATCGCGAATAATGAGATTTGGCGTAAAGTGATACAACCGAGCAAAAGTGGCTAAGGTGCGCTCAAAATATTGCTCGGCGCTGACACTGAACAGGTCACCAATATGGGGACTTAAAAACACATTATTACCAAAGCCTAAGGCGATGGCATTTTTTTGCTGCGCGCCCACGGCCAAAATTGATTGGGTTAGCGGTGTATCAAGTGGGAAACTTAACGGCGCATAACCACGGGCGAGGCGCAGCACTTGCACCTCTGCAGGCGAATCCACGTTGGGCTGAATGACTTGTACCACACTGTCATCACAGCCGTTAATAATCGGCCGATTATGATCGACTATTGCATCCACAACATGGCTTAAGTGGCGAATAAGCTCGTCACAATCTGTAATGATAGGCTCACCTGACAGATTCGCGCTGGTCGCGACTAATGGCCCTTTGAAGAGCCCTAACAGTAAATGATGTAGCGGTGTGTAGGGCAAAAATACCCCGAGTTTATTCAGATTGGGGGCGATAGCTAAGCTGAGATCATGCTCGTTTCGGCTACTCATCAGCACTATGGGCCGCTCCTGCGAACTCAATACTCGCCACTCGGCATCCGTCCCTGTGACATAGTGCTGCGCCATGGTGATATCCGCCATCATCACCGCTAGCGGCTTGGCTTGGCGCTGTTTTCGCAGCCTGAGTGCGTTGACGGCATTGTCACTTCGGGCATCACAGATTAAGTGAAATCCGCCCAATCCTTTAATTGCCAGAATCTGCCCTTGGCGTAATCTGTCTGCCGCAGCTTGAAGTACCGCAAGGTCCATACCCAATTCAGGTGCGCTGACATTTGAGGCATTGGGAAGGATGCATTCCCCTTGGGGCGTTTTTAAACTGAGTCTGGGGCCGCAAACGGGGCAACTGACTGGCTGGGCATGATAGCGGCGGTCGAGTGGGTTTTGATATGCTTTGGCGCACTCGGGGCACATGTCAAAATCGGCCATAGCAGTGTTGTGTCTATCATAGGGTAAGGCATTGATAATTGTATATCTTGGGCCACAATTTGTGCAGTTGGTAAAGGCATAGCCAAAGTGGCGATCATCAGGATTATGCATGTCATTCAAGCAATCTTGGCAGGTACTTTTATCCGCTGATACTGCCACCAGCGCACCCATTGATGAACTTGGGTCATCGTCCTCATGGCTGTCGCTTTTTATGATTTCAAATGTGGTTTCGCTTAATAAAATCGGCAGCAGTGTTTGGGTTATATTATCGATACGGGCCAGTGGCGGCGGGGTGGTATTGAGCGTTGTGATAAATTGCGTGAGGTTTTCTTCCGTGCCTTGCAGCTCAATGGTCACGCCTTTGGCATTGTTGAGCACAGTGCCCGTCAGTTGAAATTCAAGGGCATAACGATAGACAAAGGGGCGAAATCCCACCCCTTGCACTATGCCAGTGACGTGTAGCTGACAACGCTTTAGCGCGGCGCCCTTGTGGACAAGGTATTCCAATGCCAGCCTGCGCTTTATCTGCAGATCACTGTGCTTTTTGTGGCGACTATTATGTCTATGTGGCTGCATGCGTTGTGACTTAACTTTTGGCCTCCTAATCATGGGCATTGAGTTGGCGCTGCTTAACGTAAAGTGCGCCAACGGCTAAGTTATCGCCGTCTAAATCTAGGCTGCGATTGACCACTAAGGGGAAGTTCTTGCCTAAGCGTAAACTGATGCGTTTACACAGGGTTTCATTCGTTAACTCATTACCCGCTAAGGCAACATTGTGTACGCCGATATTTAAATCGATATGTTCTAACCAGTTAGAAAGATAATCTGCCAGCGAGTCTTGCATCGCAAAGGCAAGCTGACTCGGATCGTCATTCCCCGCAATACGAAAACTTAAGACAGTGCCTAAGGTTTTACACCAATTTAGGCTGCGGTGGGCTTCACCTTTGGTTAGCGGATAATCGATACGCGGTGCATTGGCACCGTGGTAGCGCATGGCGGCGGCCATGAGTGCATCGCTGAGCCTTGCTTGGCTTTGAGTCTCTTCTTGTGTATTAAGGCCAATTAATATGGCAGCAATCGCCCACAGGCTTTGTAAGTTGTCCCGTCTGCCGTGAAGCTTTAGGCTTAAAAGTTTTAGGTAATCTTCGGGGAATAGGCTCTTAAATTTTTGCGCTACGGCTTTTTGCGGACTGCTGTCCAGTTGATGGAAGATTTCGTAACCGTTATCGGGCAGCTCGGGCAGGGCGAAGAAAAGTTCAGTATCGCCCTTATTATCGCTGGTGACAATTTGACTGGCGTGGGTATGGCTTAAGTAAATGACCGCAGCATTTTTTGCCTGTTTATGACTGGTAAACTTACCGTTGAGCAGCGCACTAAATAGCGCAGCGTCTGCAAGGGTGTGATTTTCTGTGTTGACTGTATTTTGATTATTATCGCTTAGCATACTGGTGCAATGAATATCACTGTCTTCACTTGACGGTACTTGAGTTAATACTGCCACACTCAGTTCGCCTAGGTGCGATCGTGAACGTTTCGCCGCTTGCCATTGGGCTTGATAGCCGTGAAAACTGACTTTTTCCCTTAAGGGTTCTGGGGCGATAAAGTGTTTGGTTTGAGTCTGCGTTGAGCCTAAATCGTGACTGGCGATTTGTGCCCAAGCACCATCGACCCAAGCTAGCTTTGGCCTATTATGCGGCCCTTTAATGTAAACCCAATCGACCCCTTTTTGTCGTAATACTTCCCCGAGCACTAAGATCACTCGGCTGTAGGCAAAGCAAATGTCGTACAGTGGTGCACTGAGTTTGTCGTGTTCTTGCGTGGGTCTCGCACAGATAAGCGGCTTTTCAATACTCGAAAGCGCGAGTACCTGCGCATCGTTCAGACAAAAATGGGCATTCAGCGTATTGGGATTACAAATTAACAGTTGTGGCCGCTCGCCTAAGAGCTGAGCAAACGGTGTGAGACTAAGTTGCAGATTATCGGCGGCCGCTAATATCAGCGGGCCTTGTGTCAGCAGTCCCTGTGCCATGGCTTTAATATCTGACAAGGTTAACGCTTTTTGTGCGGACGTTAATTGTGTTTCGCCCTTGCAGCAAGGGCAAATTAAATCGAGTGTGCCAAACTTAGCCGACTGATTATCGCCAATCAACGGATAACAATGCTGGCAAAAAGGCACTATGGCAGGGCTCGATCCAGACTGTGGAAAGGGCAGTAAGGTTTTGCCGCCTTGGGGCTCGTCGATGGCTTTAATGCCGGAGTCAATCAACCAAGCGGAAATCAAAAAGTCCGCGGCAATGGCATCGGCCAGTTGCTCGAGTTGAGTCTGCTCGCCCTGGGCTTCAATAAAGTAACTGTGCTGACCAAAGTCCTGTTGCCCATCACAGCCTATGCTGATGTTCAGCGCATCGTAATTTAGGTATTGATTACATAAATGCGCGTACAAAGGCACCTGACGTGAGCAGGTAAAATCAAATCTGATGTTTTTCATCTTCTATATACTTTCACCAGTAGTAACGCCGCGTTTATAAGAGTCAGGGATCAGCGAGTCGATACTGTGATCTGCAATACGTGTCGCAGTGAACCCAAGGGAGGCTAAGTGGGATAACAATCTTGATTCCATTAACGGCACTGCGGCGGCGACTTTAGGAGTCAAGCCCAGCACCATAGGTTCGAGCACGGTTGGGGTGACGCCCAGCACAAAGGTCTTAGGTCTGTCGCCAACCATCTCCATCATATTGAGGGTTTGCAGCATTTCGACTTCATGGGCGCTGCCTTGCCAGTCGATTTCCTTCGGTGCCTTATCAAAATCGAAGAAGTAGACTTCGCCCGCTTCTACGCCATTGGCATTGACAGTATCGACTACGATTAAATAATCGTATTGGCAAATTATGGGAATGAGTCCCTGAGCCAAGGTGCCGCCATCGAGCAGCGTTAGCTGGTGAGACTCATGGGTAAACTGATAATTATCAGCTATATAATTGACAAAATGTACGCCGATGCCTTCATCGGCGTACAGGACATTGCCAATACCGAGTAGCAATATCTTCATTGGACTCCTAGTGGTGTGAGTCTGGCTTTGGGTAGTCATAGCCAGAGACAATCGAGTCAACTGAGTTATGTTTGAAGCGTATCCCTGACCAAACCGCCATATAGACGTGGATAACCACAAAGATAACAAATGCCCAAGTTAAGTAGTGATGGAAAATCCTAACTTGTGCCAGCCCACCCATTTGTGCCGTAATCCAAGCGGCGCTGCCCCAAAGCATCCCACCTAAACCTTGGTGATACACATTGGCGTACAACACCAGACCCGTTATACATATCACGAGAGCGACCAGTGAGATTGCTACATAAGTCACAAATTGCAGCGGTCCATATACACCCGCTTTATGTAAGTGACCCATCCATAAGTAAGATTTCAGCTGAGTGATCCAGCTTTTTACACTCATCACATCGCGAAATGAGCGTCGCTCAATGTCACTTCGACTGAAAAAATACAGGTAGAAGCGGACTAAGGTGATCGCGGTCAATACAAAACCGCAGATCAAATGAGCGAAGCGGATCCAGCCTTGTACGAGCACATCCGTACTTTCAGGCGCCACAAGAAACGGCCAAGCAATATAGAATCCGGTGATCACTAGCACTAAAATTGACAGTGCCCTGAGCCAGTGGAAAATCCGTATTGCCGGACTAAAAACCAGTGTCCGAATGCGGGTTGCAGAATGGTTCATTTTGCGTTCCCTCCCTCGATTATTGACCATTGGGACTGACACGGAACTCGCTCAATGCCTGACCTTTAAAATCCATCACGTGTACAGAACACGCCATGCAAGGGTCAAATGAGTGAATAATACGTATCACCTCAAGGGGCTTAGTTGGATCTTCCAGTTTCAAGCCAATTAAAGAGGCTTCATAGGGACCCATTTTACCGTTGGCATCCACAGGTCCTGCGTTCCAGGTCGTCGGTACTACGGCTTGATAGTTCTCAATCACTCCATTTTTTATGCGGATCCAGTGGCTTAACATGCCGCGTGGCGCCTCAATCATGGCGTGACCTATGTACTCTTTGCTCGGGTCGATATTGGGTTTTACATAAGTTGATTCATCAGACTGGATATTTGTCAGCAGCGCATCGAAGGTTTTTAATCCTTCTTGGGCGACGATAACTGTCTGTAACATACGGGCAGCGGTGCGGCCTAAAGTGGTAAATAGGGCGGCAACGGGTAAGCCTGTGCGAGCAAGCAGGGCATTGACTGAATCCACAACCACTTTGTTACCACGGGCATAACTCACTAATAGGCAGGCTAATGGGCCCACTTCGACGGGTTCACCTTGATAACGGGGGGATTTCACCCAAGAGTATTTACCATCACCATCCAGTGTTGGCAATTTGCCGTAGACGGTATCGCGTTCAACAAAACCAGTGTAATTAGGAATCGTTGTACCGTCATAGGGATGCTGCGGCGCATCGGCGCTATACCAAGCATGGCTAACGTCTTCAGCAATCAGATCTGGGTTTACATCGCTGACACCGGCAAGGTCGCCATTCATGATCACGCCTTGATTGAACATGTATTCGCCATTGGCTAACACAAAGTCATCGGTCGCCATGAAGTTTTTCACATTCACGCCGCCCAGCACGCTTGGCTCAGTACCAAAGGCTTCGGCCGCCATTACGATATCCGCTTGATAAGCACGCAGGATAAAGTCAGTCACGGTCGCATGTTTTTGCTTCCATTCCTGCAGGCGAGCAGGGCTTAGCATGTCGCGCACCGACGTCACACCACCAACAACAACGGATTGTGGATGTGGAGATTTACCGCCAAAGATGGCCAGCATTTCTGCCGCAACACGTTGTACTTCAAGTGCTTTAAGGTAGTGAGACAGCGCGATAAGGTTTTGCTCTGGAGTAAATTTATAGGTGCCATTGCCCCAATAAGCGTTGGCAAAGGGGCCTAATTTACCGGTTTCGACAAAGCCTTTGACTCTTTCTTGCACGGCTCTTAAATCACCTTCACCCGCGGCTATGGGTTTGTCTGTGTATTGCAGCGCAACTTGTGCAGCTTTGGCCGGATCGGCGCTCAGTGCAGACACCACATCCACCCAATCAAGACCGTGTAGATGGTAGAAATGCACAATATGGTCATGCATGTATAAAGAGGTTTGCATCAATGAACGTAAGTATCTCGCGTTCAACGGAATTTGAATTCCCAGAGCGTGCTCAACCGCTTCAGTGCCGCAGCGGTAGTGGGAATAGGTACAGACACCACAGATACGTTGCACAATAAGGCCAACATCCATAGGTGTACGGCCCTTGAGAATGACTTCAATACCGCGCCAGAGTGTGGAGGATGACCAAGCCTTGCTGATGACGTTATTTTCATCAACTTCAACTTCGATACGTAAGTGACCCTCGATACGTGTGATAGGGTCGATAACAACGCGCTTGCTCATGGGTTATTCCTCCAGCGGTTTGGCAAAAATACTGGCAACGGCATGGGCTCCAATGCCCACCACAGTCGCGCCTAAAATCACCGCACCAATAGTATCTGCGGTCGCATCCAATCCATGGAGGAGTTGACGGCCAAGGGGTTTTTCAAAGTCGGCCATGTCATCCCAGAAGTTAGGTTCTGAGCAGCCCATACAACCGTGTCCAGCAAGTACTGGCCAGCTGGTGTGATGGTTAAAGCGCTCGGTAGGGCAGTTGTTGTAGGTGTAAGGACCTTTACAACCGACTTTATACAGGCAGTAGCCTTCTTTCGCGCCGTGATCGCCAAATTCTTCAACGAATTCACCGGCATCAAAGCGCCCGCGACGTTCACAGTTATCGTGTACCCGCGCGCCGTAAGCCCATTTTGGTCTGTTAAACATATCCAGCGCAGGTAATTTGCCGAACATGATGAAGTACATCAAAGTGCCGACTATGTTCTTTTCGCTCGGTGGGCAACCGCCTAAGTTAATGACGGGTTTACTGACCACTTCGTGCACGCCTTTCGCCCCCGTTGGGTTTGGATAGGCAGCTTGCACGCCACCAAACGCTGCACAAGTGCCGACAGAGATAATCGCGGCGGCGCCTTCTGCAGCATGTTTGATGATTTCTAACCCTGTGTGGCCTTTACAGCCCACAGTGAGGAAGCTGCCGTTATTGGCGGTCGGAATTGCCCCTTCAACGGCCAGTAAATAGCGGCCCTTGTAGGTTTCGAGTGCATTTTCGAGGTTTTCTTCGGCTTGCCAACCCGCAGCAGCCATTAAGGTTTCGTGATATTCCAAGGAGATATGATCGAAAATCAGCGAATCTAGATTGGGGGTATCGGTACGAATTAAGGATTCTGAGCAGCCAGTACATTCGGCCATGTGTAACCAGATTAAGGGTACACGGTCGGCTAATTCGGCAGCTTCGGCTACTAAGTTACTAAAGGGGAGCGGTAATGCGAGCATGCTCGTCACCATGGCACTCCACTTCATAAAATCACGGCGACTAATGCCGTGCTGTTGCATTTTCTCAATCAGCGATTGTTGTTGACGGGGAGCGAATTGGCGTAACGCATCTAAGCGCGCCTTTCCCTGTTCATATAGGGCTGCATGTGTGTCCATGGGTCAACCTTTTTTGTTATTTAAATGTAAATTGGTAAGGGTTTACATAATTGACAGGGTCAGTTTAGGCCGTTGGAGTGTAAAGATTTTTGATGTATATCAAGAATTTTCAAGAGATGTGATAGAACTGAATTTGACATTTAATTAACATGACGCAGATCTAATTTCACTTTTCCTAATGGGACAAAATGTCTCATATTTGCCATTTTGGATGAAATCGGTCACTTAATCGGCGCTCATGTAATTAAGGTTACGCTGTTGAAAATGCCGACCTTAAGTGGGGGAGTCTGCGCATACGGCTTAATTGGACTTATATCAGCTTGTTTAAGAAAACCTTAAGATTCAGTTAATAGATTCAAAGGTAATCGTTAACGCGGAATATTCTATGAAGAAAATATTGTTGTTACTTAGTTTAATGGCCGCTGGCGTACAAGCCGCGCCGTCGTTGGATCACCAAGTGTTTAATGCGCTAAACCAAGCTGTTTCTCTGAGTGAGTTTAAAGGTAAAGTCGTTTATGTCGATTTTTGGGCCTCTTGGTGTGGGCCTTGCCGTAAATCCTTTCCGTGGATGAATGAGATCCAAAAAAAGTATCAAGATCAAGGTTTGGCCGTCGTGGCAATCAACCTAGATACAGATAACGAGTTAGCCCAAGAATTCTTAAAACAAGTCCCTGCCAATTTTTCAGTGCGTTTCAATCCAGAAGGTGATGTCGCGCGCAGCTTCGATTTGCTGGGTATGCCGAGCAGTTTCATGTTCAATCGCCAAGGTCAGTTAGTGCAGCATCATGTTGGTTTTTATGCCGATAAAGCCGCTGAATACGAGCAAGAGCTCGTTAGTTTACTGAAGGAGTAATTTATGCTTAAACCCGCATTAGTCGCAGTCACACTCATTATAGGTTTGAGTGGTTGTTCAAATTTAGGGGTGCAGCCGTGGGAGAAAGGCCAGTTGGCACGCGCTGATATGGCGCTCGACAGTGAAAAGCTCGATCTGGCGCTCGATGATCATATTTATTTTAGTAAAGAAGGCAGTAGCGGCGGTCGCACCTTTGCCGGTGGTGGATGTGGCTGTAACTAAACTCTCCGTTGGTGTTAGTTGCCCTTAGATGTAACGAATAGATGTGATGAGCTCAGGGGCGAAATCCCGCGGTATTGAATAGATGAAAGTGACCTACAGGTGTTGTCAGCTATGACCCAAAAAAAGAATCAAATAAATGCAAGACAATCGAAACAGATTGCGGGTGCGTTAGCCTTAGCCAGTTGTGGATTGTTTGCCACAAGTGGCCACGCGACTGAATTATCTAAAAAAGCTGACGACTGGAAGGTCGATGCTGCGCTAATGTATTACGGTGAGCAGGATAGAGTGCAGGCCGTTGAAGCCATAGGTACAGCGCAAAAAGCCTTTGGCGATGATAGCGTGCTGGATCTCAAATTGGTGGTCGATAGCTTAACCGGTGCCTCGGCTTCGGGCGCTGTGGCCCAAAGTAGCAGCCAAACCTTTACTCGTCCTTCGGGCAATGGCCAATACAGTGTGGCAGCGGGCGATACACCGCTCGATGACACGTTTCACGATACTCGCGTACAAGCCAATGTCGGTTGGAGTGAAGTGCTAACACCAGATTGGAAACTCAATGTTGGCGCATATGGCTCGAAAGAGTTTGATTATATGTCAATGGGGCTCAATGCCAGTATTGAACGCGGCTTCAATAAAGACAACACGACGTTATTTTTAGGCACAGCTTACAGCTTCGATGTGGTCGATCCTGTCGGTGGACGTCCGGTAGATTTATCCTCAATGGCGGTTCGCGATAACTTCGCCAGTGAAGAAGCATACCGCAGCGCATTTGATGCGACTCGTCAAAGTGGCAGCGATAACAAGCAAACCGCCGATGTGATGCTAGGCATCACCCAAGTACTGAGCCAGCGCTGGTTGTTGCAGGCCAATTATGGTTTATCGAGTGTGAATGGCTATTTAACCGATCCCTATAAAGTACTCAGTGTGGTGGATAACAATGGCATCACTCAGGATCTCTTGTATGAAAGCCGCCCCGATGCTCGCTTGAAGCATAGCTTTTACGTGATGACTAAAGGCGCGTTAGATGCGGGCGTGGTGGATTTTTCCTATCGTTATAATACCGATGATTGGGATCTCACATCGCACACCTTAGAAACCCATTACCGTTATTACTTTACGGGCAATTTTTACGGTCAATTGCATCTACGTTATTACCAACAAACGGCGGCTAACTTCTATCAACCTTTCTTGATGGCAGATGCGCCACTGCCCGAGTTTGCCAGTGCCGATTATCGTATCGGTGATATGTCGGCTTATACGATAGGGATTAAATTTGGCCATCGATTATCGGGCGGTCATGAGATGTCGTATCGCTTAGAGTATTACCAACAGGATCCGAAAAATAACGGCACTACTATCCCAGGAGAGCTGCAAAACTTTGATCTGTTCCCGACGCAGAAGGCGATAACAGCACAGTTTAGTTATTCTTTTTAATACGAAATAATGCTACTGACTCAGATAGCAAGGCGTTAAACTGTATGGGTAGCTTAGCTACCCATACTCAATTTACCCCTGAGCTTATTTAAGCTGAATCCCAGTGGGGTGCCATGTAAAGAGGTGATTTATGATGTCAACATCATCCCTAAAAACCGCACTTTATTCGCTGCAACGCCGTGATTGGGGTTATGTAGGCGAATTTAGAGCCATGGCGAGTCCCTGTGAAATACTCATCGCATGCGATCAACTCGATATTGCCGACGATATGTTGGATATGGCCGTCACTGAGGCGCTGCGTATTGAACATAAGTACAGTCGCTTTATTGCGCAGAATTGTCTGTGGCAATTAAACCATGCCTATGGTCATAAGCAGCTTATTGATGAAGAAACCTGGCAGTTATTGGCTTTTGCCAAACAATGTTTTCAGCTTAGTGATGGATTATTTGATATCTCTGCAGGGCCGTTAATGGAGCTGTGGCGCTTTGATCCCAAAGCCCAATTGCCTGAACATGCCCGCATACTTGCCGCGAAAGCCTTAGTGGGGTTTGAGCGTATCGAGTTTGATTCGCGCCATATTGAGATGCCATCGGGAATGAAATTGGATTTTGGCGGCATTGCTAAGGAATATGCAGTCGATAGAGTCGCCTATGAGTTGGCTGAATGTTATCCAGATATTCCTGTGCTAGTGAATTTTGGTGGCGATATCGCCTGTCCTGTGCCCAAAGTGAACCCATGGCAGGTGGGCATTGAAGATCCTCGCCATCTCGATCGCGCCGCCAGTGTACTGGCTATTAGCCAGGGCGCATTAGCGACCAGCGGCGATACACGGCGCTTTTTTGAAGTAGATGGAAAGCGTTACGGCCATATTGTCGATCCGCGTACTGGCTATCCCGTCGTCCATGCGCCGCGCTCCGTGACTGTGTTAGGGCCAAACTGCGTGACCGCTGGAATGCTGGCGACTATGGCCATGTTACAGGGCCAAGATGCGGAAGCATTTTTACAGCAACAAGATGTTAAGTTTAGTATTTTCCGTTAAGGGTTCTTTTAAAAGGCTCTGTTAAGGACATTGAATGCGTATTATGTTGGTTGAAGACAATGAGTTATTGGCCCAAGGGATTTGCTTGAGTTTGGCAAAGCTGGGCATGCAGGTTGATCACCTTAATAGTTATCAGCAAGCATTACAGGGTGTTAAAAATGAAAGCTTCAGTGCCATAGTGCTCGATCTGGGTTTACCCGACGGTAACGGTAAAGAGTTACTTAAAGCTTGGCGTCAGCAGGGAGTGTCAATTCCTACAATAGTCCTGACCGCCAATACTGATTTTGACACTAAGCTCGAATGCTTAGACATGGGCGCCGATGATTATCTCGGTAAACCCTTCGATGTGCGTGAATTGGCCGCGCGCATTCGCGCCATCGTCAGACGCCAGTACGGGCTCGATCACAACAGTTTGATTATTGGTGCGCTGTGCATTGATTTAAATACCCGCGAAGTGACCTTTCGCGATCAAAATGTGCTGCTTTCGCGGCGTGAATTCCAATTATTGCTTGAACTCGCACAATCAGCAGGGCGCGTATTGACGCGCAGCCAACTGGAACAGTTAACCTATGGCTGGGATGAAGTCGGCAGCAACTCGATTGAAGTGCATATCCATCATCTGCGTAAAAAGCTCGCCAATGAGCTGATTAAAACCGTGCGCGGAATTGGCTATACCTTGATTGAAATAAATTAATTCACTGAATTAAGTGACAATACTCACGTTTGTGGCTATTGATACCTCAGTGATTAGCTGAGGGTTAAACGTTAGGAAACTGAAGTGATTCGATTAAAGGGGCTGGATGTGTATTCACTGCGTTTGGTACTGACATTATTGATTTTGTCAGGTATTTCAGTGTCCGTTGCTGTCTCTAGCTGGTTGAGTACTCGGGATTCTAAGCATCAAATAGAAGAACTCTTCGATGCGCAAATGCTGCAAACCGCGAAAATGCTGGAGCTGTTTTATCACACTGAGCCCGGTGCGACGCCCCAGAGTACCGCGAGACCCCAAGTGCTCCACGTTCCCGATAGCCAGATCAGTTCCTTTGCCGAAAAAGCCGATGCCCTGAAACTCGCCTATGAGCATAAATTGGCGTTTCAAATTTGGAGTGAGGCGGGCGAAGCCTTAGTGCTGTCGGACAATATTGGCCATCAACCTATCACCCGATTCGTGCAGGGTTATCACAAGAAAGTGTTCGAAGGTGAACTCTGGCATGTGTTCAGTTTTTTCTCGGTTAAAAATCATGTTTGGATTGTCACCGCTCAGCAGGATGAAGTGCGCCAAGAGCTCGTATCACAAATCATGCACAACGCGGTTATCGTGCCCTTGATTGTGGTGCCTTTGACACTACTTATCGTTAGCCTATTGTTTTATCTATTGTTCCGGCCGTTAAAAACCTTTGAAAGGGAGCTGATTGGGCGGGCGCCGAACGATCTCACGCCGCTGACTATGTCGCTACCGAAAGAGCTCGTACCCGTTCGACGCGCATTAAACCTATATATCAATAGCATAGCTAGATTCATTGCCCGTGAGCGCCGTTTTAGCGCCGATGCTGCCCATGAACTGAAAACACCTTTATCTGTGATTAAATTACATCAACACGGTTTAGAGAGCCTGATTGACGATGATCCACAGCAGAAATTTCATCTAGCTGCGATTGATGCCGGCGTGGTGCACATGAGTCATACCGTTGAACAGTTACTCGTGTTAGCGAGGGTGGATTCGATAAATGAGCTCAATGTGTCATCCCACGCTATCTTGCCTATGGTTGAAGATGCGCTTAATCAATTGATGCCACAAATCACCGATTATGAATGGAATATCAATATCGCGCCCCAGCTGACCGTGACCTGCGATCGTTTTTATCTGCTGCTGGTGCTAAAAAATATTATTGAAAATGCCTGCAAATACAGCCCGCAGGAATCAGAAATCTCAGTGTCGGCCCATTCACTGGGTGATGAGATTAGTATCTGTATTGCGGATCGTGGCCAAGGCATGACAGAGGAGCAGATTGCTAATGCCACAGAGCGTTTTTATCGTGTGAATGAAAATGAAGGCATAGGTGCGGGTTTAGGTTTATCTATCTGCCATCACATCATTGAATTGCACCAAGGCCGTTTAGTGATCGCGCCAAGGGAGCAGGGCGGATTATCTGTGACTCTTTTTTTGCCGTAATAGTTCAGAAGTTAACATCTTAAAATAGATCCGCAGTTTAAGTGACATCACCTCAGTGGTTTTGATACATTTGGGTGAGTGTAATTGTGAGTTTGTCTGCTATCTTAGAAAAAATTCTTAGGTTTACCAACAGATTGGTTCGCTAATTGCGTTTTTTCATCTAAGATCATCCACACTAAGTTGAGACTTTAAAAAGTCTCATTTTACTTTCAAAAATGTAGCATTTGGATCACTTAACCTGCTTTTGTAACTGTGAAAGCAAAAATATGCATGATAATGTTATTTTTATATTCCTTTTAGGTATAAACTTATTCTCAAATAGTATTGTGTAGAAGGGGTTAACTGCATCTTTATTTATGAGTTTTTTTCTCCTTCTGATATCTTTCGCGATATGTAAGCAACTGTTTTTTTTCGCCCCTAAGCGAGGATGAAAAAAATTCACTGTATACATAAAAAACATTGATTTCTTAGTTTATTTTTTAGGTTACCTATCTATGGTTAGCTTGTTGCGTTGCCCATCGTCCAAACCTTATTCGTCACTCATTTGTTCACTGACGCTAGGCGCTGTTGTCGCCCTGTCTGGTGTCGCGTACGCTGAAGAGACAAAACCCGCCGAGACAGTTCCTGTGGTAACTCCGCCGAAAGTGATTTCTCAGCCCGCTACAAAAAATCAAGTGAGATTCACTAAAACAGGCGCTTTCGATAGCGATACTGTGGTGAAGATTGCAAAACGTTTGGCAGCGAAACCGTATGTGGCCCTTAAAGACCCGTTACCGGCCGGCCTGGCTAAATTGTCATACGATGAATACCGTGATATTCGTTTTAACCCGACTGCGTCTATTTGGCGTGATCAGGGCGTGCCTTTTCAAATGCAAATGTTCCACCGTGGCTTCTATTTCCAAGATCTGATTGAGATTGCGATTGTGGAAGGACAAAATGCAACGCATTTGGCCTACGAGCCTAAGTATTTCACCGCGGGTGAAGTGATTACCCAAGCGTTACCCAATGACGACATTGGCTACTCAGGTTTTCGCATTCATAACCAACTGAATACTAACGGTGTGTTTGACGAACTTATGGTGTTCCAAGGTGCGAGTTATTTCCGCGCTTTAGGTAAAGGTAACGCCTATGGTTTATCTTCACGTGGTTTAGCGTTAAAAACCGCCGATGCCGAAGGGGAAGAATTCCCAATATTTCGCGCTTTTTGGGTTGAACGTCCATACAATGACAGCAACTTGATTGTTGTGCATGCCTT
This sequence comes from Shewanella sp. SP1S2-4, assembly GCF_031932075.1. Taxonomy (NCBI): domain Bacteria; kingdom Pseudomonadati; phylum Pseudomonadota; class Gammaproteobacteria; order Alteromonadales; family Shewanellaceae; genus Shewanella; species Shewanella sp. SP1S2-4. The sequence goes on along the minus strand of NZ_JAUOET010000014.1, from coordinate 43,123 downwards.
GCTAGATAGCCCAAGTGTGGCGGGTGCTTATACTTTCTCTGTCCGTCCTGGTGATAACACTTTGATTGACGTTGAAGCGACGCTGTTTCCGCGAGTTGAGCTGAGCAAAGTTGGTTTAGCACCCAGCACGAGCATGTTCCTGCATTCACTCAATGGTCGTCATGATACCGATGACTTTAGACCTGAAGTGCATGATTCTGACGGTTTATTGATGTTAAACGGCCGTGGTGAACATTTATGGCGCCCATTGGCTAACCCACGTCAATTACAGGTCAGTGCGTTTTCTGACAACTCGCCACAGGGTTTTGGTTTGATCCAACGTGAGCGTGATTATGCGTCTTACCAAGATTTAGAAGCACATTATGAACGTCGCCCAAGTCTGTGGATTGAGCCTGTGGGCAACTGGGGCCAAGGTTCAGTGGTGTTGACTGAAATTCCGACTGAGTCTGAAATTCATGACAACATCGTTAGCTACTGGAAACCTCGTCAGCCTATTCCTGCGGGCAGTGAATTCCATTTTGCCTATCGCATGAGCTGGGGTGATGAACCCGCGGCTAAAGTCGGTGCTGTACATGTGTCTCGCTCTGCCAGTGGCCGTGCCGATATTGCTAAAGCAACACCAAGACGTTTATTTGTGGTCGACTATCAAATTGAAGGTCCGATGACAGATGAAATGCCAGTTGCTAAAGTAGAAGCGTCTGGTGGTGTGGTCACAAATGTGGTGATTGCCCGTAATGCAGCCAAAAATGGCTATCGCTTAGCTTTTGAATTAGAGCCAGAAGATAAAGAACTTATCGAACTGCGCGCTGAACTCAAGTTCCCAACTCCTCGTCAGGTTGAAACCTGGCTCTATCGCTGGACGCTGTAAGGTTCATGACGGAGCAACATGATATGACTGTATCCGAAAACTCGGTACTCGAGACGGAAGTCCTCGTGGGTGGTAGTGCTATGCCTAATGAACGGCCTGGCGCTATGGAACCCCAAAATTTAAGTAAGATGCCAGAGGGATTCCCTCGCCGTAGCACAGTGGCGAATGGAGTACGTTCGCGTGCTTCGCGCCGCTTCTTAGTGGTTGGCGGTGCTTTATTACTGTCTTTATTCGCTATTTATGAAATGGGCGCGGTATTTAGTATTGGCGGAATTACGCCACTGGAATATCTCGTGTTGGCGTTATTTGCGGTTAACTTTTGTTGGATCGCCTTAGCGTTTTGTAGTGGTATTGCGGGTTTTTTAATTTTGCTGCGCAAACCGCGGGCAAAAGATCTGCAAGTGACTGAGCTGCATACGCGCACCGCGATCTTAATGCCGACCTATAACGAATCCCCAGACAGGGTATTTTCGGCGGTCTCTGTGATGGCAGAAACCTTGTCGCAAACGGGTCATGGTCATGCTTTTGATTGGTTTATCTTAAGTGATACCACAGATCCCGATATCGCCTTGCTCGAAGAGCAGGCGTTTTTGGTGTTACGTCAAGAAACCCATAAGCATTCGCGGGTGTATTACCGTCGTCGTCGTAAAAACGTCGCCCGTAAAGCGGGTAACGTTGCCGATTTCTGCCGCCGTTGGGGTTCGCGCTATGATCACTTGTTAGTGCTTGATGCCGACAGCTTGATGGAATCATCAACCATCACAGGTTTAGCCCAGCGTATGCAGGCCGACCCTGATGCGGGCTTAATCCAAACGATTCCGTCGCTAATCAACGGCACCACTTTAATGGCGCGTTTACAGCAATTTGCGGCGCGCATTTATGGCCCCGTAATTGGTACCGGTTTAGGCTGGTGGGTACAAAAAGAAGGTAACTTCTGGGGCCATAACGCCATTATCCGTACCGAAGCCTTTATGACCGCGGCCGGATTACCCAACCTTAAGGGTAAGCCGCCTTTTGGTGGCCATATCATGAGCCATGACTTTGTTGAAGCGGCGTTGATTCGCCGTGCCGGCTGGAGTGTGGTTATTGCCTATGACTTACCCGGTTCATACGAAGAATGTCCACCGTCAATTATCGACTTAGCCGTGCGTGATCGCCGCTGGTGCCAAGGTAACTTGCAGCATTCACGTATTTTGCCGACCAAAGGTTTGCATTGGGTGAGCCGTTTGCATTTACTGACGGGCATCATGGCCTATTTATCATCACCTTTCTGGTTGATGTTGATTTTGACCGGTTTAATGTTAGCCCTGCAGGCACACTTTATTCGACCTGAATATTTCACCGATCAATTTTCACTGTTCCCCACTTGGCCCATCATGGACTCGGATAGGGCATTGAGATTGTTCTACATTACTATGGGTGTCTTGTTCGGTCCTAAAATATTCGGCGTCTTGTTACTGCTTAAAGACGGCGAATTTGCTCGCAGTGTGGGTGGCCGGATTAAAGCAATATTCAGTGTTATTTTTGAGGTCATACTCTCAGCGCTGATTGCACCTATCATGATGTTTATCCATTGTGGTGCCGTGATGTCTATTCTGATGGGCCGTGACAGTGGTTGGTCGCCGCAACGTCGTGATGATGGCAGTATGCCTTGGATGACGCTAATCTATCGTCACCGCTGGCATATGCTGGCGGGTGTGATGTTAGGTTATGCGGCGATTTTGGATTCTTTGACTTTGTTAGCTTGGATGAGTCCGGCGTTGATTGGACTCTGGATTGCCGTGCCTATTTCAGCTTGGACGGGTTCTGTTAAAATCGGCGAAGTGTTCAAGCATGCGGGTATTCTTGCGACACCTGAAGAGCGTAATCCTGCAAAGATTTGCTTGCAAGCACAGGAAGCCCGTGCCGCTTACCAAGAACACATTGCTGAGCCTTGGACATTAGCACAGGTGCTTAAAGACCCTGAGTTGATGGAATTGCATTTGGCTATGGTAGATAAACAGCCTTTGCGCGCTGCGGGGACTCCGATTGAAGCGATGGAAGCCATAGTGCATGTAAAAGTGCATGAGGCTCGTTGCCAACAGAGCGCATTAGCTGTATTGAATCGCCAAGAAATGGCGATGGTATTAGCGAATCCTTTGATGTTACGTAGCCTGCAGAAATTACCCGAGCAATTTGTTGAAGAAGATCTGGTGTCTTTTTGCTAACGAATATCTAACGCACAGCGAACCAACACTAGCGCAGCGTTTGCTCGTAAATGGGTTTGGTAGTAATGAAAATGCCACTGACGACCTCAGTGGCATTTTTTCTTTTCATAATCTGCAGTTTTCCCCTAGTAATTAACTGATCCCCATGGAATAGTCGTATTACATGACTGACATGATCGCTGGTTTTCAGCTGACCTTAAATAGCGAAGGGAGTATTTATGGTATTGCACAAGATAATCCAGTATTTCCCCCGCTTTGTACGCGCATCGCACACTAAGCAAATACCCAAGAATTGCCGTTTTGGGCTGATAGTGCTGAGTGTTATTGCCTGGTTTCCTATTATGTTAACGACATTGGCGATGGCCGCCGATGAGACTCAAGCCATTTCATCTGCTCTCAGTATTAGCGTACAGCCAAGCATGCAGCATGTGCAGCCAAGTACAGAGGGTAAAGCGGCTGAGCCCGATGCAGTCTTGCCACTTACGGCACTCGTACAACAGGTGTTGTTGCTGGATCTTGCAGGCGTTAATCCTGTTTTTGGTCTGCATTATCGTGAATTAACGCTATCACCAAATACCTTATCAGCGGCTGATGTGGCGCGGGTTAAAGCTGATGTGACGGGCTACTGGCGTTATATCAAGACCTTTGCGCAATGTAATAACGGCGCACTTGTAGACACAGTATTAACCGTTATTCCAACGGATGCTCAATATCAGAGGGTGTTAAAACAAGTCGCCCATTTAGTGCAATTGGATGCGACTGAGCCTTGGGAAACCTTAGTGTTGGATGAAAAGTTAACGGCCGGAATGAGCCATCCACTCCTTGATATCATAGCTAAACGTTTGTGGCTTTTGGGTGATTTAGAAACAGAAGCAACAACGAACCTTGTCTATAGCGAAGAATTGGTGGTTGGTGTTAAACGTTTTCAACACAGGCATGGGTTAAAACAAGACGGAGTGATTGGTAAGCAGACCATGTATTGGCTGAATCAATCGCCAAAGGCGAGGGCTGTCTTACTGGCTAAAAATACCATTCGGCAACGAGTGTTTGAACGTAAGTTGGAGCCAAGCTACTTGCTGATTAACGTGCCCGCCTTTGAAATGACCTTAGTCGATAATGGCACCTCAGTGCTTAATTCCAAAGTAATAGTGGGCAAGTCTTCACGGCAAACCCCGCTGCTGGATAGCCAGATTTCCAGCGTGGTCCTCAATCCCAGTTGGCGAGTGCCAAGCAGCATTTTACGCCGAGATATCCTGCCGCAAATTCGGCGAAATGGTCATTATCTTAATGAACGCCAATTTGATGTGTATGACTATAACGGTCAATTGGTGCAACACATGCCAGAAGAATGGCAGGCTTTAGCTAGCACTTCGTTTCCCTATCAGCTAGTGCAACGCCCAGGGGTGAAGAATGCATTAGGCAAATATAAGTTCCACTTTGATAACAGTTTTAGTGTTTATTTGCATGGCACTTCTGAGCCAAGTCTCTTTAATAAGGATGATAGGGCACTATCATCAGGCTGTATTCGGATTGAAAAAGTCACTGAATTAGCTCAATGGTTTAAGGAACATTTAGTCAAAGATAAGCGTTTATGGGACAAATTAGCCCCAGATGTAACGCAGCCCCAGTGGTTTTCACTTTCTCAAAAGCTGCCAGTGCATCTGGTGTATTGGACTGCGTGGCTAGATGACAGTGGGCAAGAGCAATACCGTAATGACATTTACCATTTAGAAGCTGAGTTGACGAATGCCGTGCCTGCCACGGTTTTAGATCTCAATTAAGATTTTGCACGATAAAGCAGAGTAAGATAACAAATTGAACTCGCAGAGCATTTTAAAATCGTGGACAGAATAGGGTTGGCAAAACTTGATCTTAGGGCCTATTCAGTATAATTTGCTTGATTAGTGACCAAAAAGCATGCAAAAGGTGATCATGTGACTTTGATATGTCCTGCCCGTAGGCAGTTATTGTTAGGCCTAAGTGGTGTGGCATTATGTTCTTTTATTCCCTCAAAAGCAGTAGCCAGTCGTTCAACCAAAGGGAGCCGTGAGTTAAGTTTGTTTAATCGCCATACCGGTGAACGCGACGATGGCAGTTACTGGGTTGATGGTCATTATCAAAGTAAGGTATTAGACGATTTCAGCCATTTATTGCGCGATCACCGTCAGAATGTGGCAGCGCCCATGGATAAACGTTTATTCGATTTACTCTATTCACTTAAAACGACGTTGAATGTCGACGATGAAATCCATGTGATTTCTGGTTACCGTTCACCCAAAACCAATGCCATGCTAGCGAGCAACAGTGGCGGCGTGGCAAAAAAGAGTTATCACATGCGCGGTATGGCTATGGATATTGCGATCCCAAACGTTAAGCTTAAAACCCTCAGAGACGCGGCTTTATCCTTAAAACTGGGAGGCGTGGGTTACTATCCTAGCTCTGGCTTTGTGCATGTCGATTGTGGGCCAGTACGACATTGGTAGCTTGAATGATTTGTTGTTGGACTCGTTGATAGAATCTTTGCTCTAGGGTTTGAGACTCTGTCAGGTAATGCCTCAGCAGCGGGATAAATTGCTGGTTAAGTTTGTTCATTTCTCTGTGTTGTTGCCAATCACAAATCAATAAACTTAAATGTTGTGAGAATTGATACTGTCTTTGTCTTTGTAATTCAATATCGACCGACTCAACAACCTGCATGAGTAATATTAAGCTGCGGTTTTTCTGTTGCGCACAAGCGAGCAATTCTAAGAATTTTAATTCGAGGGTATTTTGCTGGTAAGGAACGGTTTCGATAAGTGAGATAAGTTCACGGGCCAGTTGGCATGAAAGTCTGTTTTCTTGTTGTAACTGGTATAGTGCATGACGCATTTTTTGACACAGCAGTTATCGAAATTTGCCCGAGCTTATCAGGCTTCTTAATTTCCCAGTGTGATCTAGATCGCGTGTTTTTTGTTTGAGATCAAAGCCTTTTCTCAGCTGTAACAGTCAAGATACAAGTTCTTCAATTTGATAAATAGCTACCTTTTTTACTAACGCAGCGGCTTAAAAATTGGTGGGGTGCAGGATTCTTGTGTGCCTTGGGTATCTATGTTAGTATTCGCGCGCTTTATATGAGCCGTCATTGGTCGAAAATGTCGGCAACTTTTTACTCTAAATTTAAGTGAGAAACACATGTCTTACACTATCCAAGCACAAACCCGCACTGAAATAGGGAAAGGTTCGAGCCGCCGCCTACGCCATGCTGGTAAAGTTCCTGCTGTTATTTATGGCCAAGGCAAAGAGCCAGTTTCTATTGTTTTTGATCACAAAGATATCATCAACATTCAAGCTAACGCTGATTTCTACACTTCAACTCTAACTATCGTTGTTGATGGTAAAGAAGTGGGTGTACGCGCACAAGCTATGCAACGCCACGTGTTCAAGCCAATCATTGAACATGTTGACTTCGTTTACGCTTAATTGTCGTAACTGAAGCAAAAAAGCGCCTAAGGGCGCTTTTTTTGTGGCTGATTTTCATCTGATGGATCGGCGTGACTCATTTTATTGTTGCCAAAGACTTATCATAGATAGGCAGAGTGTATCGACACTCCACCCGAGTCTTAATCTTGCTACTTGATATTAAAGTTGTAATAGATATCAAGAGATTGCCCTAAAGTACCCGATACGGTTTCGAGATAAAGCTGTGAGAGCAGGTAATATCTGACCGTCATCTCATAGCCAGGGTTAAACACGCCTACCCCGTATTTCACCATCAAGTTCTCGCCGATAAAGCCACTGATCGCCACACGGCCTTCATCGTTGGTGTCGAGTTGCACGTTAGAGAAACCAAACTCTTCTATTAATCCGGTCGCAGTATTACCTATATTATTTATTGCGCCGCCGCCCACCTGCGAGCCTAAACCTAAGGCCGCGCCCATCATCAACGAGTTATTTTGCTCATTGTTGGCACTGTTAAAACCACTGCCTTTAATAATGTAAGACAAGATTTCAGCCTGCTCTTTAGCGGGGTTAGAGAACAGGGTCACCACAGGGCGGGCGGGAGTGCCAGTAACGCGCACACCTGCGACTAAGTCTTCACTCTTAATCTCGCGTATTGCCTCAATATTTAAGTTTGGCACTGACGTTGGCCCCACAAACTGCACTTCGCCGGTACGGATCTTCAGGGTTTGGCCCATAAATTTGTAACTGCCCTGATTGACCTTGATATTACCGAAGAGCAAAGGCGGACGGAACGCTTGTTGTTGCAGCTTTAAGGTTCCTTGCAGCTTACCTTTGAGACCCATGCCATCAATTCTGAGCTCGTTGCCTACACTGATATTCAGATCGGCCACGACGGCATAGGGGCTGGTTTTAGGTTGCATAGCGGCAATGGAATCGTCAAAGACCACGTCCTCTGAGGTGGCGATACCGCCTTCTGCTAATGGCACAATTTTAATATTGCCAGAAGGGACGGCAATTTTTCCTTTTACTGCCAGTTGCTTACTATTGAAGCTTAAATTGATATCGGGTGAAACATCGAGGATAGCCAGTGGCGGTTGGATCACGGCGAGCTTATCGCCTTCGAGGGCTAATTCGCCACTAAATTGACCTTGGGGCCATTGCAGTTGACCATTTACCCTGCCCAAGCCATTACCCATCATCCAGCGGCCTTTGAGCTGGGCTTGTTGACCCGCGAACGACATAGACAGGTCAATTTTGTCGATTAGCGTCGGGTTTGCCGTCAGGGCTAAGGCGCCCTCCGTTAAGGCCATGCTTCCCGATACTTCTGGGGCCTCTAGACTGCCCGCAAAGTTAAGCTGACTGGTCAGCAAGCCTTGTACCGTATTGAGTTGCGGGAAAAATTCTCCCAGTGGTTGTAAGTTGATTTGCTTGATATTGGCAAAACCTGAGAGCGCACGATCTGGGGTGACATTAACGTTGATCTCACTCTGCCAACTGGCCACGCCTTCAGATTCAAAATTTAATACTGTTGCAAGCCGTTTAGCATCTAAGGTCGCCAGCAATGACAGATGTTGGTAATTAATGGTGACTTCACGATTCTTATCCCGTTTGAGCATGATACTGCCAGGGGCAAAATCAAAGTTCACATCGGCAGTGGGTTTACGACCCGCAGCCCAAGCAAAATTAGCTAACAATGAGGCAGGACCATCCCAGCGCATATTCGTTGGTAATATCGGTACGAGTAATTGCCCCGGATTACCCGAATAGCTCACCTGCGCGCTGCCTTTTTTGCCGATTGTCGTCTCGCTATTTAGGCAGATGCGGCTGTTCGGGTTCATGAGGCAAAACGGCGTGATGCTGCCCTGATTTTTGTTTTGATCCCAAGCGAGATTAATGGCGTTATCGAGCTGCCATAGGCCAACGGGGGTATTGAGATTTAGACGTTCGACATCGAGCCGTAGTCGCGATTTTTTCACATCGTATTGGCTACTCACTGTGGTATCGAGACCGAGATCGCCCGTGGCATTCAGGGTCAGCTTTTGAGCGTCAATCGTGCCTTTCGCCCCAAGCGTCACTGTATCTACATTCTGATCCGCAATCTGTAAGGCTTTTGATTTCAGCGAGATAGCAAATTCATGTTGTTCTAGCGGCTTGTAATAGGCCTTTAAGTTGGATTCTCGCAGTTTAATGTTTTGATAAAACAGTTCAGCGAGTTGGGCGGTGAGTTCAACTTGAGGGTGCTTCTCATCCCCTGTGACATTAATTTGCGCCTGCAATTGGCCGCTGGCCTTAGGCAACCACAGACCGAAGTCGGGTACTTGCAGCTCACCCTGTAGATCCCAGTTGGCGTTGGCTTCGCCTTTGAGTGCCAGAGTCGAGCCCAGTACTTTGGCGTTCAGCCCCTTAGCACTGACATACAGGGAATCATTCACATTGATATCCCCTGTGATATCGAAGGGATAACCTTGCAGAGTGCCCGTGAGCTCAGTGTCGTTCAGGGAGACTTGCCAGTGAGGATCAGCAAATGAGCCTTGAGTGCGTAATTTTCCTGAAATCAAACTGTCCGGTAGACTGGTTGCTATTTGCGCCGTATCCGTTTGTGGTAGTTGTACTTCCTGCAGTTTTACGTCATTGAGCCAGAGATTGGCGTTCCAGCGAATGGCTTTTTGACAATCGAGTTCGCCCGTGAGCTTGACCTGACCAATCGCGCCCGTTGCATCAAGATTATTAATGGTTAACTTCGCATCTTGATGCTGAAGGCTAGTGTCTATGGTGAGTACTTTGTGAAACGGCGTTGTCAGCTGGCCTTTAAGGCTTGCCTCTTGACGATTGAGATCACCTTGACTTTCCAGTGCCACATCACTGACTGAGTACTGAGGGCTTTTTAGCGGCCACTGCAGCCGTGTCTGTTCAAGTTTTACCTTGTAGGGCAGGTTAGGATCGCGAAGCGTTATCTGCCCATCTAGCTTGAAGTCGGCATCGCCCTTGGCGACAGCGTTTACCTGCAATTGCCCTAAGCTTTGGCTCAGCTTTATATCTAGCGCTTGGTGAGTCAGCTCAGGTAATTCGGCTAATTGGTTAAGGGTGAGGTTGGCTTCTAAATCGAGTGGATAATCGTTATCGAGCGTTAAACTGCCTGTGATATCCGCGCTGCCATCTGTATGGCTGATGGCAAGATGATCTAAGGTCAATTGATATTCGCGGAAATGACCTTGCAGCTCGGCATGGCTAAAGACATCTTTACGATCGCCGATTTGCAGCGTGGTGTTATCAAGCGTGAGGGCATTGACCGTCACAGGAAAAGGCATAAACACTTGTGGCAAATGCGCTAGGGCCCATTCAGCATTATTGTCTTTTACGGGCTTGTCTTTTGCCGGCGAGTTGGCCGATGGATCAGGTGTTGCATTGGCTGTTGTGCTGGCCGCTGTGTTGGGTGTCGTACTCGCGGCTGTGTCGGCGTTAGAAGCCGTCGTTGTCGCAGCTTGGTTCGTTTGTGCGGTATCGGTTGCTGTGGGGATCAGCACAAACAATCCTTCACTGGAAAGCTGCTTAACCGATAAGCCTTCGGCAAACCACTGCGCTTCAGCGTTAAGGCGACTCGCCGCAAATTGCATCTCATCCACTTGGATATTCACAGCGTTGAGTTCAGCAGAATCTAATACGATATCAAAGGGTAATTGCAGCTCGCTGGGCGCTTCATCGAGCGGCACTATCGGGGTTTCGTTTGTGTCGGCAGACAGGGCTAAGGTATCAATAGTCACATCGACTTTGGCCGCAGATAAGCCATTAACACATAAACGTTTTTGTAGTAAACAGGCGGGTTGCCACAGTAAATGCAGATCCTCAAGTTGCACCTTGATGCCCGCCATAGACCAAGACGCATGGGACAGGGCTAAGTCTTTATTAATGGAACCTGAGGTGTAAGTGAGATCAAGATCGGGCACAAATTGATCGGCTAAGCCTACTGTGATGCGCGAGCCAAACTCAGTGCCGAGTAATAGGGCGATTAATACTAAAAGCCCTAATGGCACATAGATGATAATTCGAGTCCAGAGTTTGAACTGCCGCCACAGTTTTTGGATGAATGACACAGATTGGTTGACAGAATTCGCAATAGCTTCAGTGACTTCGGTGATAGGGCTGTCTATTACGTCTTGCTCTGTTGGCTTATTATGCTCTGGGGGCTGGCTCATAGATCGGTCCCCATGGTCAGGTGAATACGCCATGATCTTTCAATGGTATCGGTTTCTTTCAATCCAACCCCTAAATCCAGTTTGATTGGGCCGATGGGGGAGATCCAATGGATACCGCCACCGACAGAGACAACAGGTTCAAATTGATTATTATCGAAGGCGTTACCCGCATCGATAAAGGTACCGACCCGCCAAGTGGGGGTTACATAATATTGATATTCTAAACTGCCGACCATTAAATAGCGGCCACCTATGACCTCGCGATTGGTTTTGCCATCATCTGCGACATAATCTAAATAGGGCCCCAATTCTTGATAACCATAACCCCGTACACTTTGATCACCACCGGCAAAATAGCGCAGCGAAGGCGGGATAGAAGCCAGATCATTCTCGTTGGCTAAGTTGGCGGCTAAATCGATACGCGCAACAATCCTGTGATTGTCGAAGAAGGTATCAATCCATTTAAATTTGGCTTGAAGGCGCGCTAAGCGGGTTTCTGAGCCTAAATTGGGATCGGCATAATCTAGGCTGTAAATCTGTCTGAAACCAGACTTAGGATCGAGTGAATTATCACCCCGCGTCGTTCGCGAAAAGTTGATCCCAGCCAGATAAAACGACGGCATATAATCGACATCAGACTGGGTGTATTCTTCGCGAATAGCCTCAAGTGAATAATTCATTAGCCACTGATTTTCGAGTCTTTGTTGGCGCAATAGTCCAATAAGGTATTTAGTCGATTCAAGCTGACCAGTGTTACTAAAATCGCGATTCTCGGCGTCATACACTTGGGTCACACCGTATTTATCCCGCAGTAAACCGACGCGGATTTTTAATTGATCATCTAAGGGATGTGTCAAGGGGATAGTATAAGTGGTTAATAACTTAGGTCTATCCGGTGACCATTCGAGGCTGGTTTCCTGTGAATGGCCGTATTTATTGATTTGTGGCGTGCGCCAAGTGACGCGCACCCTTGGGTCGAAAGCTTGGTCTGTCTTACCAATATCACCACCAAAACCGAGCTCAATGGCGTGGCTTGCCTTAGGGGTTAATTCGACCAGCACCGGAATATGACTATCTTCGACACCGTCGATTTGCGGGATCACTTTAATATTGGCGAAATAGCCCGTGTCTAATAACTGGCGATTCAGCGCGCCCACACGGCGAGTCGAGTAGGAAGCGCCTTCTTTAAAGGGAATAAGTTTTTCTAAAATTTCAGGTTCTAAAGTATGGCCTTCGAAGCTGACTTGGCCAAATTTATAACGTTTGCCAGAGTCAAAATGCAAACTTACCTGCGCGGTGTTGATGTCGCGGTTAACTTTAATCTGTGATTCCGTAAATTCACCATCGAAGTAACCTCGGGCTAAAGCTAAGGTGACCAGCTGCGATTTGACGTCGCTATATACACCGTGGTTTAGCACATCGCCAGGCTTTAGGTTGACCTTAGCCAGCCATTGATCGAAGGCGCGATCATCAAGCATTTCACCACTGAAGTTAATATCGACCCATTGCACTATGGTCGGCTCACCAGCAGTGATCTCCAGTTTCAGCTCCCAAGGGCCCTTATCATGTTCCGTCAGTTTTTCTTCCACTTCACCATGGTAGTAACCCATGGATTCTAAGGCTGTGCTGACATTGTCTTCGACATTAAACAGAAAGGCACGGCGCTGCACCTCGGACTCGGGTAAGGTGCCTAAGTGCGCAACTATGTTACGTTGCAGAGCTTCATTCACGCCTGTGACAGATAATTTAATAAATTCATCTGCCGCCGCAGCGACGGATGTGACTGAAATCAGACTCAGAAATAAGCAAAAACGAAAGTAATGTGAGGTGATTTGCAAAAATGGCTGCACTTTATAGTCCCTGTGATGTGGCATCATTGTCGCCAGAATAAAACCAACAGGCAAGGAGATGATTGAAATTACACGATGAAATGGGTACAAAGGACGCTACTTTTTAAGGGGATGTAAAGAATGAAAACAAAATTAGCCACCTTTAGTTTAATTATTTCGGGTCTACTTTTTATGTCACACAACACCTTGGCCACTGACAAACCGTTCGCCATTGCGATCCACGGCGGCGCTGGCACGATTTCTAAGGCTAATCTCACCCCTGAACAACGCCAAGTCTACAAAGATAAGTTAAAGGAAGCGGTCGATAAAGGCTCAAAAGTGTTAGAAGAGGGCGGTGATAGTTTAGTCGCGGTGCAAACCGCCATTAATATTCTCGAAAATAGTGCTCTGTTCAATGCAGGTATCGGCGCGGTTTACACCTATGACGGCGGACATGAATTAGATGCCTCTATTATGGATGGCAAAACCATGAATGCTGGCGCAATTGCTGGAGTGCGCCATATCGCCAATCCCATTGATCTCGCTTTAGCCGTGATGAATAAGTCTGAACATGTGATGCTATCGGGCGCAGGTGCAGAAGAATTTGCCCTGACTCAAGGCTTTAGCTTAGTGCCAAACAGTCATTTTGATACTGACGAGCGTTATCAGCAATTACTCGACGCTCGGCAAAAGCTGCAAGCTGCGGCTAAATCAGAGCAAGTCGCGAGTGTTGAGATGAAAGATCTCGATTACAAATTTGGTACCGTAGGCGCCGTCGCCTTAGACAAAAATGGCAACTTAGCTGCTGGTACCTCAACCGGCGGCATGACGGCAAAACGCTTCGGCCGCATTGGAGATTCCCCTGTGATAGGTGCCGGCACCTATGCTGAAAATGGGGTGTGCGCCGTATCGGCAACCGGACACGGTGAGTTCTTTATTCGCTATCAAGTGGCGGGGGATATTTGTGCCAAAGTGAAATACCAGCAGAAATCCATTATTCAAGCCGCCGATGAAGTGATCAATCAACGTCTTATTACTGCTGGTGGTTCGGGCGGCGTGATTGCCGTCGATCAGCGCGGTAATATCGCTACGCCATTTAATACCGAAGGCATGTACCGCGCTACCCGTAGCAATGGCGAACCCGCCCAAGTGCTGATTTGGCAAGACCAATAACTTGAATTGTAGAAGCCGTTGGTTCGTGACTGCTATTGCTTACAAGATTGTTTACAAGTTGATGTAAAAAATAGCTTAGAAATATCTCACAGAAACATGACTCAGAAACCTTAAAAAGCGAGTGCTGCGAAAGTGGCACTCGCTTTTTGCTAACGGTTTTTTGCTTTAAGAGTGAATAAGAAGCTGATAGGTTTGAGCTATTACAATTAATCAATGCCATGTGCGTATCATAGCTTTGTTTGATTTCATTAGACGTACAATCATCAAACGCAAAGCCGTACTTAACTCACAGTCAAAAAGCTGCAGTTTGTGTCCAGCGAACTCATCGCGTCTGCATGAGGTTGCACTCAGCGTAAAGGATATTTACATGATTTCTACCGTGTTAACCGACCGCGTCAGGGTTTTCCTCAATCGGTTTCGTCATCGACTTTGGGTTAAACCACTGCTTGTTTGCCTATTATCGATTGCAGTCGCCTTTGTCGCAAAATTGGCTGATGGCACTGAGCTTGTTGAGATTGCACCTAAGGTGTCATCGGCCTCCATCGAGGCGCTGTTATCCGTCATGGCTTCCAGCATGCTGGTTATCGCCACTTTTTCCGTGGGTTCTATGGTCTCGGCCTATGCTTCGGCGGCTAACACGGCAACACCACGTTCATTTATTTTAGTTGTCGCCGATGATGCCTCTCAAAATGCGCTATCGACCTTTGTTGGGGCATTTATCTTCAGTATTGTGGCACTCACTGCGGTCAAAAATGATTACTTTCAAACGGCAGGTCTGTTTATCCTCTTACTGTTGACCGCGTTTATCTTCGGCATGGTGATCTTTACCTTTGTACGTTGGGTGGATCGCATCGCTCGTCTTGGCCGCATGGCAACCACAATCGAGAAAGTTGAAAAGGCGACTGCCGATGCACTTAGACGGCGACACCAAAAACCACATCTTGGCGGCGTTTCAGTGCGTCCCCAAGCGCGTGGACGAGCCGTGTACGCGGCTAACGTCGGTTATGTTCAGTACATTAATATTGCCGCGATACAGCGCTGGGCAGAGAAAAACGAGGTGCGAGTCGTGATTGCAGCCTTGCCGGGCACGTTCGCCACGCCCAATCGACCATTGGCATACATTAGCGCCGATGGTGCGGAGCAGACTGAGATTGATTGCACCTGTGTTGCCGAGTCATTCCAGATTGGTGATACCCGTCTTTTTGACGACGATCCGAGATTTGGGTTGGTGGTACTGTCGGAAATCGCTGGCCGCGCCTTATCACCCGCGGTCAATGACCCAGGTACGGCCATTTGCATCATAGGCACACTGGTATGGCTGTTTACGCTATGGGGTGAACCCGCGGCAGTTGATGACAAACCCGCGCCAGAGTGCGATCGCATTGAAGTCCCTCACGTTTGTGTGCAGGACATGTTTGATGATGCGTTTACCGCCATAGCCAGAGACGGCGCGGGAGTGGTGGAAGTCGCTGTACGGCTACAGAAAGCGCTTGAATCGTTAGCATCCAGTGGTGACGGGGAAATACGCGCGGCGGCCGAGTACCACGGGCGGCTGGCGCTGAAGCGTTCACAAAAAGTGCTTGATATCGAAGAGGACTTGCAAGCCGTACAAGACGCCGCCAAGTTCGCCGGATCAGCAGCTTCGTCTAGCACTTAACGAGACATTAATTATTTCGTCGTGCTGTGTATCCGTTTGTTGTTTCTTTCTATTCTGTCAGCACTTTTTGACATTCGGTTTACACACTCGATAAGCGCAATCGATATAAATCGCACATCCTTGCCGATATTTTGACTAGACTTCAAACGTAGGGTTAATTCGAGGGGAAGACTATGGACTTAATTAAGATTCGTGACCATATGGATCGTCAGCCCGTGTTACTGCGCGCGAATATGTCGCTGGCGACCGCGGTCGAAAAGCTGTTAGATAATAATAAAATGGGCGCCGCTGTGGTTGATGAGGTGGGCGATTTGGTGGGCTTTTTATCCCAGCAGGATTGTCTGGCTGTGATGATCAAAAGTAGCTATCACTGCGATATGACCTCAGTGGTGAAGGATTGTATGCGTACTGAAGTACTGTTTGTCGGGCCTGATGACAGTATTTTGCAACTCGCTGAACAAATGCTCGGGCCTAAACCTAAGGTTTATCCTGTAGTTGAACACGGTAAAGTGATTGGCACGATAAATCGCACTAATGTGCTCAAAGCGATGAATATCTATATGCAACAATGTTATCTGTCACCAGTTTAATCTGAGCCGCAGTGGAGATAATCTGACAGCCTTTATCCTGAGTGCAGAGTAAATTAGCAATACCATTGCGCCACTTTCCTTGCTAGGATCGCCGTTTTTGATGCTAGCAATGGAATTTGGATTTGAACTCAGACAAACATCCGCTATCGAACGCCTTTCTTAATCTTTGTTATCAGGCTGATGCGTCTAGGATCCGTCGTCGTTTATTTAAGCTCAATAAAGAAGCCGACTCAGATAAAAAGACCCAAGTCTTAGCCCAGCTGAGTGAGCAAGCGCAGGCGGCGTTTGAGAAGGTTGAGCAGCGTCGTAATGCTCGCCCTAAAATCCACTATCCTGAAAACCTTCCCGTTTCTTTGATGCGCGATGATATTGCGCGTGCGATTGCGGGCAATCAAGTGGTGATCATTGCCGGTGAAACGGGCTCAGGTAAAACCACGCAGCTTCCCAAAATTTGTTTAGAACTTGGCTTAGGCTGCCGCGGCATGATTGGCCACACCCAGCCAAGACGATTGGCTGCGCGCAGCGTGGCGAGCCGAGTCGCTGAAGAATTACACAGTCCGCTCGGTGAAGTGGTTGGCTTTAAAGTGCGGTTTGCCGATGCGCTTAAGAGTGACTCGTATATTAAGTTGATGACCGACGGTATTTTACTGGCGGAATTGACCTCAGATCGCAATCTCGATCAATACGATACCATCATCATAGATGAGGCCCACGAGCGCAGCCTGAATATCGATTTTATTCTGGGCTACCTTAAACAGATCCTTAAAAGACGCCCCGATCTCAAAGTCATTATCACGTCGGCGACCATAGACGTTGAGCGTTTTTCTAAGCATTTCAACAATGCGCCTATTATCGAAGTCTCAGGCCGCACCTTTCCGGTCGAAACCCGTTATCGCCCCTTAGTGCAAGATAGCGATGCCGATTTAGATCAAATCGAAGGCATTTTTGCCGCCGTCGATGAACTGGTGGCCGAAGGGCTGGGAGACATTCTGATCTTTATGAATGGCGAGCGGGAAATTCGCGATACGGCCGAGCAATTGAGCCGACGTAATTATCGCGATACCGAAATTTTGCCGTTGTACGCGCGTTTATCCTATGGCGAGCAATCTAAAGTCTTCAGTAGCCACAGAGGCAGGCGGATTGTACTAGCGACCAACGTAGCGGAAACCTCGCTGACAGTGCCGGGCATTCGCTATGTTATCGACCCAGGTACGGCGCGTATCAGCCGCTACAGCTATCGCACTAAGGTGCAACGCTTACCGATTGAACCTATCTCACAGGCGAGCGCCAATCAGCGCCAAGGCCGTTGTGGCCGTGTGGGACCGGGTATCTGTATTCGTTTGTACGATGAGGCGGATTTTAATAATCGTCCGGCGTTTACCGATCCTGAGATTCTGCGTACTAACTTGGCTTCGGTCATTTTGCAGATGCTCGCCATCGGCCTAGGTGATATTGCCGGTTTCCCCTTTATCGAGCCACCCGATCCACGCCATATCCGCGATGGTTTCTTGCTGCTCGAAGAATTACAAGCGGTTGAGAGCAAACACGGCAAGCTAGTATTGACGCCACTTGGGCGCAACTTGGCGCAAATTCCTGTGGATCCGCGTTTGGCGCGTATGGTGGTCGAGAGTCAGCAGTTAGGTTGTTTGAACGAAGTGCTAGTGATTGCTGCGGGCTTATCGATTCAAGATCCCCGCGAACGCCCGATGGAGAAGAAGCAAGCCAGTGATGAAGCCCATCGTCGTTTTGCCGATCCCAGTTCCGATTTCGTCAGTTGGATTAACCTGTGGCAGCACTTAAAAGATCAGCAAAAAGAGTTATCTGCTAGTCAGTTCCGTAAAAAATGCCGCGATGAGTATTTAGCTTATTTGCGCGTTCGCGAGTGGCAGGATTTATACGCCCAGCTTAAACAAGCCGTACACGATTTAAAATGGCGCTTAAACGATACGCCGCCAAGTTACGATACCTTGCATCGTGCGCTGTTGTCGGGTTTGTTGAGCCATGTTGGTTTTAAAGATAACAATAACGAGTATTTAGGTGCGCGTAATCGTAAATTCTTTGTGTTTCCCGGTTCGCCATTGGCCAAAAAAGGCCCTAAGTGGATCATGGCCGCTGAGCTTACCGAAACTTCGCGCTTATTCGCTCGCTGCTGCGCTAAAATCGAACCCGAATGGCTAGAGCACTTAGCGGCGCATTTGATTAAGAAAAGCTATGTAGAGCCCCATTTTGAGGCAAAACCTGGCAGCGTTATCGCCCTTGAGAATCAAGTGCTTTATGGTTTGACGGTCGTGCACCGCCGCAAAGTGCAATACGGCCCCATCGATCCTGTTGAAGCGCGTGAGATTTTTATCCGCAGCGCTTTGGCAGAAGGGCAGTTGCAAACCCAAGAAGCGTTTTTTGTCGCTAACCAAAAGCTGCTCGAAGACATTGAATCACTTGAGCATAAATCCCGTCGCCGCGATATTTTGGTGGACGAGCAAGTGTTGGTGGATTTTTACGAGCCGCGGATCCCCGAGGGGATTTACAACGCCCAGCTGTTTTTTGGCTGGTGGAAAAAAGCCAAGCGCGAGCAACCGGATTTACTCGATTTCAGCAAAGCGCTGTTAATGCAACGCAATGCTGACCATATTTCGACCTTGGATTTCCCCGATACATGGCACAAGGGCAATTTGCGCCTGCAGCTGAGTTATCACTTTGAACCCGCCGCGGCGGATGACGGCGTGTCGGTGCACATTCCGGTGGCGCTGCTGAATCAAATCGACGATAGCGATTTTGATTGGTTAGTGGCGGGGCTGAGGGAAGAAAAGTGCATCGCGCTGATCAAATCTTTGCCTAAGAGTTTACGACGTAACTTTGTGCCAGCGCCTGACTATGCCCGCGCTTGTGTGCAGGCCATGGTGCCTTTTAGTGCCAGTTTGCTTGAAGCCATGTGCAAGCAATTGCTGCGCATGAGTGGCACGCGCATAACGCCGGAAGATTTTGATTTAACGCAGATCCCTGCGCATTTGCAGATGAACTTTAAAATCGAAGACGATAAAAACAACTTAGTGGCCGAAGGGCGCGTGCTCGATACCTTAAAAGCCGAGTTGCAGGGCGTGGTGGCGAAGGCCATTCGTCAGGTGGCGGATAAAGGTATAGAGCAAGAAGCGTTAACTGAGTGGTCTTTTGGTGATTTGCCGCAGCAATATCAGCAGCAAAAAGGCAATTACCAAGTACGGGCGTTTCCGGCGCTGATCGATAAAAAAGACAGTGTTGCGATCAAATTATTTGATGATGAATTTGAAGCCTTAGATGCTCATCGCCAAGGTCTGCGACGCTTGTTGCTGTTAAACATTCCATCACCGGTGAAACATTTGCAGCAAGCTTTGCCAAATAAAGCGAAATTGGCGATGTATTTCAATCCTTTTGGCCAAGTGCAGATCTTGATTGATGACATAATTGCCGCCGCTGTGCAGCAATTATTGGATGAAAAAGCCCTCGATGTGCGTAATCAAGCCCAATTTGAGCAGGCAAAGGATTGGGTTCGCCAAGAGCTCAACCCGACAGCAGAGCAAATTGCCCTGAAGGTTGAGCAGATTTTGACCTTATACCAGAGCATTAAAAAGCGTCTCAAGGGCAAAATTAGCTTAGATATCGCTTTTGCTATGAGTGATATTCAAAGCCAATTAGACAAATTAGTGTTTAAAGGGTTTGTTGAATCCTGCGGTTGGAATCGTTTAGCCGATGTGGCGCGTTACTTAAAAGCGATTGAAATCCGTGTCGAGAAGTTACCTGTCGATCCAACTCGTGACCGTTTGCATATGCAGAGTATTAACAAGGTGCAGGAAGCATTGAATGCACAATTGGCGAAAGTGCCACGATCGCAGCCGACACCGCCCGCGTTAATTGAAGCGCGCTGGATGATTGAAGAGTATCGTGTTTCCTGTTTTGCGCAGGTGTTAGGCACGGCTTATCCGATATCTGAAAAACGCATTTTGAATCATATCCAACAAGTATAAAAATATGAGGTCAGTGAATTTATTATTTACGACTCAATAGTTGTTATTCTTGGTTATCTCATTACGCCGCTAAGCTTACTTAGCGGCGTTTTTACTTTGTGGTTTTAGTCGTTCTCGTTTTGCGGTCACTAACTTACCTGAGCAAACAACATTTAATCTCGAAACGTCAACACGCCCTAATCAGTTTGCTTTACTCCTTTGGAGATATTTAGCGCTAATTTTAAACATTCACCTTGCTAAAAAACTGATCTTTGACCATGTTTTAGCCACACCTTAATAACTTCTTTGTCCGAATTCACCTCATTACAATCTAGTAAATCGTTTACAAACCATGAGCTAGTTAAATCTATCGCCAAATTGATGATCTGGATCAAGCATCCTCAGCTTTACCAATTTGGAGGTATACAGTTTGTTAACAACTAAAAGGTATGATGTTTGAGTGAGTTAAAGATGCAACGGATATACATAAAACCTGCCGCTGACGCTTGTTCCAGCGCGAAAAAATGGCAGGAACACACCTCTTGGAGGATGCATGAGTGCTAGCACCGCAGAAGAAAAATCCTTAGAACTGAAAATTTTTATCTTTTTAACCGTATTTCTCGCACCGTTATTGTCCGTGCTGCTGGTCAGTGGCTTGGGCTTTGCAATTTGGTTTAGTCAGATCCTGACTGGACCGCCGGGAGCGGGTTAATCGCTTTATTATCAAATATTAGACAAAGAGTGGAATGTCGGATGAGCAAAGAACTCCATATCACCAGTTTAGTGGTGCAGGTCTTACCGCAGAAAATGGCAGATGTTAGACAAGAGATCATGACCATTGAAAATGCCGAACTTTCCGTCAACAACGAAGTGAAATTGGTCGTGGTTATCGAAGGTGAGACTCAGCGCGCCTTGATGGACTGCATAGAAGCGATCAATGCCATTCCGGGTGTGTTATCCGCCACTATGGTTTACCACCAGAGTGAAACGCTCGAAGAGGGTGAAGAATGAATATGAACAGACGTGACTTTATTAAGGCCAACGCGGTGATCGCCGCTGCAGGGGCCGCAGGTTTAGCTTTGCCCGCTGGCGCAAGTAACCTGATAACCAGCTCAGAACAAACCAAATTAGAGTGGAACAAGGCTCCATGCCGTTTCTGTGGTACGGGCTGCTCTGTGATTGTCGCCACTCGCGACGGCAAAGTGGTGGCCACCCACGGCGATGCCAACAGTGAAGTGAACCGTGGCCTTAACTGTATCAAGGGTTATTTCCTGTCGAAAATCATGTATGGCAGCGATCGCTTAACCACGCCCATGCTACGAATGACCGATGGCAAATACGACAAGCACGGCGAGTTTTCGCCGATAAGCTGGGACAGCGCCTTCGACATCATGGCGCAAAAATGGAAAGAGACCATTAAAGCCAAGGGCCCAACCGCTGTGGGCATGTTTGGTTCGGGCCAATGGACAGTGTGGGAAGGTTACGCCGCCGTTAAGTTGATGAAGGCGGGCTTTGGCTCTAACAATATCGACCCTAATGCGCGTCATTGTATGGCGTCGGCCGTGGTCGGTTTTATGCGCACTTTCGGTATCGATGAGCCAATGGGCTGCTATGACGATATGGAAGCCGCCGATGCGTTTGTGCTTTGGGGCTCGAACATGGCCGAAATGCACCCGATCCTGTGGAGCCGAGTGACCGACAGACGCTTGAGTGAACCTCATGTCAGAGTGGCCGTGTTATCGACTTTCCAGCATCGCTCCTTCGATCTGGCAGATTTACCGATAGTGTTCACCCCGCAAACCGATTTAGCCATGTTGAACTTTATTGCTAACTATATTATTCAAAACGATAAAGTGAACTGGGATTTCGTGAAGAAACACGTAAATTTCCGCCAAGGCACGACTGATATCGGCTACGGTTTACGTCCGACTCATCCGCTTGAACAGAAAGCCAAAAACGTCAAAACGGCGGGTGATTCAACGCCAATCGATTTTGAAGCCTTCAAAGCCTTTGTTGCCGAATACACAGTCGAGAAAGTCAGTAAACTGTCTGGCGTGCCAGAAGATAAACTGATCGAACTGGCGAAGCTGTATGCTGATCCTAATACGAAAGTGACGTCATTCTGGACCATGGGCTTTAACCAACATACCCGTGGTGTGTGGTGTAACAACCTGATTTACAACATCCATTTATTAACAGGTAAGATTTCTACCCCTGGCAACAGTCCGTTCTCGCTGACAGGTCAGCCATCGGCCTGTGGCACGGCCCGTGAAGTCGGGACTTTCTCTCACCGTTTACCTGCGGACATGGTGGTGACCAATCCCGAACACAGAAAACGTGCCGAAGAAACGTGGAAAATTCCAAGCGGTATCATTCCACCTAAACCCGGTTATCATGCTGTCGAGCAAAATCGCCGCCTGAAAGACGGTGACTTGAACTGCTATTGGGTGCAAGTGAACAACAATATGCAGGCGGGGCCGAACATTAACGAAGAAGGGCTACCGGGTTACCGTAACCCTGCCAACTTTATCGTGGTATCAGATGCTTATCCTACAGTCACTACTCAAGCTGCCGATTTGATCTTGCCCACTGCTATGTGGGTTGAGAAAGAGGGGGCTTACGGTAATGCCGAGCGCCGTACTCAGTTCTGGCATCAAATGGTGCAAGCGCCGGGCGAGTCGCATTCGGATCTGTGGCAGCTGATGGAGTTTGCGAAACGTTTCACTACAGATGAAGTGTGGCCCAAGGATGTATTAGCGGCGAACCCTGAGTTCAAAGGCAAAACGCTTTTCGAAGTCCTGTATCAAAATGGCCAGGTCGATAAGTTTCCGTTGGCCGATGCCGATCCTAAGTATCTGAACGATGAAGCGAAACATTTTGGCTTCTATGTGCAAAAAGGTCTGTTTGAAGAGTACGCCTCCTTTGGCCGTGGTCATGGTCATGACTTAGCGCCGTTTGATGCCTATCACGAGGCCCATGGTCTGCGTTGGCCTGTGGTGGATGGCAAGGAAACCAAGTGGCGTTTCCGTGAGGGTAGCGATCCTTATGTTAAAGCAGGTAAGGGTTTTGAGTTTTACGGTAAACCAGATGGCCGTGCGGTGATATTTGCGCTGCCCTATGAACCCGCCGCTGAGTCGCCAGACGAAGAATATGATATTTGGTTATCGACGGGCCGAGTACTGGAACATTGGCATTCGGGTTCTATGACCCAACGTGTGCCTGAGCTTTATCGTGCTTTCCCTGATGCTGTGTGTTTTATGCATCCAGAAGATGCCAAGAAACGCGGTTTGCGCCGTGGTGACGAAATTCGTGTGGTGTCACGACGGGGTGAAATTAAGACCCGAGTTGAAACCCGTGGCCGTAATAAACCGCCTGTGGGCTTAGTGTTTGTGCCTTGGTTTGATGCTAGCCAGCTCATTAATAAAGTCACATTAGATGCGACAGATCCCTTGTCAAAACAAACTGACTTTAAAAAATGTGCGGTGAAGATCGTCAAGGTTTAAGGAGAACACGATGAAAACCCTAAAATTAGTTTCAGCGATCGGTTTACTGGCCTTTGGCGCATTAATGATGACAAGTGTATCTGCCGCCAGTATTCCCGAAGATAAAATTGATACCCTGCGCCAAGCGCCTATCAATGTCGAGCCGACGCCGCCAGCGATGCAAAACGTGCGTAATACCGATGTGAAGGAAGTGCGTAACTATCCCATGCAGCCGCCCGTGATCCCGCACAAAATTGACGGCTATCAGCTCGATCTTAAAGTGAATAAGTGTATGGCCTGTCATGCTCGCAGTCGCATCGGGGATTCCCAAGCACCTATGGTCAGTATCACGCACTATATGGACAGGGATAATAACTTCTTAGCCGAATTATCGCCGCGTCGATATTTCTGTACTCAGTGTCATGTGCCGCAGTTAGATGCCAAATTACTGGTCGAAAACGACTTTGTAGACATGGAACATCTGATCAAAACCAACGCTGAGCAGAAAAAACACTAGGAGTTAGCATGTTAGATAAACTGAAAAAAATCTGGCAGGTACTCAATCGTCCGAGTGTGCATTACAGTTTAGGTTTTTTGACCTTAGGTGGCTTTGTGGCTGGGGTGATTTTCTGGGGCGGCTTTAACACTGCCCTTGAAGCTACCAACAAGGAAGCCTTCTGTATCGGTTGCCATGAGATGGAAAATAACGTCTATCAAGAGTTACAGACAACGATTCATTTCACTAACCGCAGTGGTGTGCGGGCAACCTGCCCAGATTGCCATGTACCACATAACTGGACAGATAAGATCGCCCGTAAGATGCAGGCATCTAAGGAAGTGTGGGGTAAGGTTTTCGGCACGATTAACACCCGAGAAAAGTTTGAAAGTAAACGACGTGAGTTAGCTGAACATGAATGGGAAAGATTAAAAGCCAATGACTCGCTCGAGTGCCGTAACTGCCATAACTTCACTTATATGGATTTTACCCGCCAGTCACCTAGAGCGTCACAGATGCACTCAACGTCACTGGCGAGCGGAGAAAAGACCTGTATCGACTGCCACAAGGGGATTGCTCACCATCTCCCTGATATGGAAGGTGTGAAGGGATTTTAAGCTGAATCGTTCCCCGTGTTGCTTAGCGTGACTTTGTTTTGTGTAATCGTGACTTAGTTTTGTGTAGTTTAGTCTCGTTTAACTTAGCGTTGGTTAGTGTTAGTAAGTGTGACTTAGTGCGGCTAAATGTTTATTAGCCATCTCCAGCCAAAGGCCAAGCATAGTGATGCTTGGCCTTTTTATTGATTGTAATGGCACCGTGGCATAGTGACCTAAAGCCGTACTTGGTATGCTGAATTAAGGTTTAATCAATTAATTGTGTTACCGAGCAGCTAATGGCGTTTTATTCACTTCACGGCTCAGGATACAATCAGCAAAGAATCGTTATTGGATGATAAAGAGGTCGTGATAGAAGGCCGCTATGGAAAATGCTATTACGCAGGAGGCGATGATGAATGGACAACTTGAAAAACTCTTAGAAGACATTGGTTTTATGAGCCCGAGCTTGCTTGAAATTGTGCAGGGCGTGCGCCAAACCGTTAACGCCACTGCAGACGCATCCTCGCTCGATATCACTGAAACGGTGAAGTACGGCGGAATACTCTTTAGCGCAAAGAGCGCTTTTGGTGGGGTGTTTGCCTATAAGCAGCATGTGTCATTGGAGTTTAGTTTGGGCGCAAACTTTAGCGATCCACACAAGGTGCTCGAAGGCAGTGGCAAATTTCGCCGCCATATCAAGTTAACCTCAATGGATGAAATCGCAGCCAAACACGTGGCGGAATATATCACGCAGGCGCTGTATCAAGCGGATAAGTAACAAGTGGATTAGTATCTGCGAATGAGTGGCTGTTTCGCCGCATGATGTTAGTAAGGTCATGATAACTGCTCATAGCATGAGTCCAGCATGTTAGCAAAAACGCAGAAACAAAAAAGGAGCTGAATAGTCAGCTCCTTTCGTTTTGCTAAGGTTTAATAGAGATGTCTTAGCAATGCAGTCCCTAGTTAAGGGATATTAGAAGTTCGCAGTGCGCGGCGCACGTGGGAATGGGATAACATCACGAATGTTGTTAACGCCCGTCACGTAAGACACTAAACGCTCAAACCCTAGACCAAAACCTGCATGTGGCACTGTGCCATAACGGCGCATATCACGGTACCACCAGTAATCTTCTTGGTTCAGATCCATTTCGGCTAGACGCATATCTAGCACGTCTAAACGCTCTTCACGTTGAGAGCCACCGATGATCTCACCAATACCTGGGGCTAACACGTCCATCGCGGCAACGGTTTTACCGTCATCGTTTAAGCGCATGTAGAAGGCCTTGATATCTTTCGGGTAGTTCTTCACTACCACAGGGGCTTTGAAGTGTTCTTCGGCTAAGTAACGCTCATGCTCAGAAGATAAATCGATGCCCCAAGACACAGGGAACTCGAAGGTTCTGCCACAGTTTTGCAGAATTTCAACCGCATCCGTGTAATCCACTTGAGCAAAATCGCTTGAAACGAAAGATTGCAGACGGTCGATCACTGTCTTATCAACGTGTTGGGCGAAGAAAGTTAAATCGTCCATACGCTCAGTCAATACGGCATTGAACGCGTATTTCAACATAGCTTCGGCAAGGCCTGCGATGTCGTTTAAGTTAGCGAAGGCGACTTCAGGCTCAACCATCCAAAATTCCGCTAAGTGGCGGCTGGTGTTTGAGTTTTCAGCACGGAAAGTCGGGCCAAAGGTATACACTTTTGACAGTGCACAGGCGTAGGTTTCAGCGTTCAACTGGCCAGATACGGTTAGGAAAGCTTCTTTACCGAAGAAATCTTTATCGTAATCGACTTTCCCTGCATCAGTACGTGGCAGGTTTTCCATATCTAAGGTCGATACGCGGAACATTTCACCTGCGCCTTCACAGTCAGAGGCGGTGATAAGTGGGGTAGATACCCAAATAAAGCCTTCTTCGTGGTAGAAGCGGTGAATCGCTTGGGATAAACAGTTACGCACGCGGGCAACGGCACCAATAATGTTAGTGCGTGGGCGTAAATGTGCTAATTCGCGTAAATGTTCAATTGAGTGACGCTTAGCGGCCATTGGGTAAGTGTCTGGATCATCAACCCAGCCCGCGACTTCAAGTTCAGTCACTTGCAGTTCAAATGCTTGACCTGCGCCTGGAGATTCCACCACGTCGCCTGTCATCACAACAGAACAACCCGCAGTTAGCTTTAACACTTCGTTGTCGTAATTATCTAAGCTATTGGGCACGACGCCTTGGATAGGATTAAAGCAAGAGCCGTCATAAACAGCTAAAAAAGAGATGCCGGCTTTAGAGTCACGACGGGTTCTGACCCAGCCACGCACTGTGACTTTAGAACCGACGGCGTGCTCACCTTTAAATACAGATGCGACAGATGCGATGCTCATTGTTGCTTAATTCTCCAACGAAACGTTTTATATGAAAATTTTGGAGGTTTATATTACCTTGCTGGTGGCTTTTCTCAAGCTGAAAAAGGTATCCTGAGGTTAATAATATCGATATTGGGCGATATAGTGAGTTAAACGGCGGGAGGCGGTATGAGCAAGACTAGAATATTTCAAATTATCCTTGCGGCCTTATCCATTTTAGGCTGGGCAATTGCCGTCTATGCGCTATTAGTGTTTGGTGACGCGAGACCCGATCGCGAAGTTGGCGATTATTTAAGCCGCGGTGCGACATTTAGAGTTCATTGGGATCCACATGAAACCCAGTTATTGCAGTATTTGATTTGGGCCTGTGGCTGCATTAGTTTGGTCAGTTTAGCGTTTAATTTTTATGTCGCCCAACACAGTCGCATGGGCTATTGGTTTAACATTCCCATGTTGCTGTTAACCTCGATTGTCGCCGGTTTGTATATCCACTTGGTGGTTTAAGCAAGCCAGTTGGCTCGTAGCGGTTTCGCTATGGCAAATGAAGTCAGAGAATATCGGCAGGAATGCTTAACTGGCGGCACAAATGGTCGATAATGGCGGCGGTCGCGCCCCAAATAAAACGTTGTTGATAGGGAATAAAATGCACGCTGTAGTAGCGTCCTTGGCGTAAAAAGCGTTTTTGGTGGCGATTATTCGGCTCAATAAAAAAGCTTAATGGCACAGTAAAGCAATCTGCAACTTCACCAGGATCGAGTTTCCAATCAAATGCCTGCTTGATAATGCCGACCACGGGGGTGATTTCAAATCCGGTAAAAGTATTGTGGGCCGGAAATGTGCCCACCACATCGACGTTATGCCGCGATAATCCTATTTCCTCTTCTGCTTCCCTTAACGCCGCCGCAATTGCATCGACATCATGGGGCTCAATTTTACCACCGGGGAAACTGATCTGCCCCGGATGGGCGCGAAGGTGCATGGGTCTTTGGGTTAAAATCAGATTCAGTTCACCGTTGATATCCTGCAGTGGGATCAACACCGCAGCTTTGCGCAGTCCAAGGTGTGGGAAGGCCGCCGGATCTTGCAGCGCTAAAGGGTGCAGATTAAATCTGAGTCTAAATTCCGCTTGATCCATCGAGGTTTCCGTGACTGTTTTGTATGAGAGCTTACGGCTTTTGCGGCTCTGCGCCAAGTAAAGGCAAAATTCGACTGATCTTATCAAAGGTTTCTTGGTACTCGGCATTCACTTCAGAATCCGCCACTATGCCGCCGCCCGCCCAGCAATAGAGTTTCCCCTGCTCAGCCACAATAGTGCGAATGGTGATACTGGTATCCATTTGGCCATCTTGGCTGATATAGCCCATAGAGCCACAGTACAGACTGCGCCGTGAAGGTTCGAGTTCTTCGATAATTTCCATGGCGCGGATTTTCGGTGCGCCAGTAATTGAGCCGCCGGGGAACGCCGCGCGCAGCAAATCGCTGGCGCTGTACTTAGCATCAAGCTTAGCCGTCACTGTACTGACAAGGTGATGCACGGCGGGAAAGCTTTCAATTTCAAACAGATGCGGTACACGTACCGAGCCTGCCGCTGCTACCTTGCCGATATCATTACGCAGCAAATCGACAATCATGACGTTTTCGGCGCGATCCTTTGGCGAGCTGGCAAGGGTGCTCGCGGCTTTGGCGTCGAGCGCGGGATCTGCGTGACGCGGCAGCGTGCCTTTGATGGGTTTAGTCTGAATATCATCACCGCGAAGCTGAATAAAGCGCTCAGGTGAAATCGATAAAATCGCGTTTTGCGGTAACCGCATAAAGGCCGAGAAGGGCGCTTTATTGGCATTGCGCAGTTGGCAGTAAGCCGACCATTCATCGCCTTGATAGCCAGCTTCAAATCTTTGGGTTAAATTTATTTGATAGCAATCGCCGCTGTGCAAATAGGCTTGTACTGCCTCAAATTTGGCGGTGTATTGGCTTTTGTCCATCTGTGCCGCCCATGGGATAGTGAGCATGAATGTAGCTGTATTGGGCTTTTTAGCTATTTTAGCTTGAATTTTATTCAATTCGATATCGAGGGCCGCTTCACCTAAATAATGCAATAAATACCAACACTGGGCTTGGTAATCATAAACTAACGCCCAGTCGTAAAAGCCGATGTTCATCTCTGGCAGTTGAATATCTTGCTGAGCGCTTGTTGGCAGGGATTCGATGCGACGGCCTAAGTCGTAACTAAAGCTGCCCATGGCGCCGCCACTGAAGGGCAGATTGCAATCAAAAGATTTTGAATACCAATGATTTAATAAAGTGTTGAGCAGGTCGAAGGGATCACGGTTTGGGTCCATCGCCTCGGGTAAGCTCAAGCTCGTATCGATGAGGTTTATATCGCTACGCTCACCCTGAGTCACTATTGTTGCGATGGGATTGGCGCAAATGACGTCGAATCTGGCGTCCTGATGTGGCGCGTTCGCCGAATCTAACAGGATTGCCCATGGGTCATTGGCAAAGTGTTCGAAGAGTGCTGCGGTGCTTAATGTCCAGTCAAGTTGGCGTGATGCAAGCTGTTTTGACGCCCTAATTGCCATCGATTAACCCTATTCAAAATGTGATGTAGCCCAAAAAGATGGGAAAGAGTATCATATTGGCCCAGAAAGAATTAAACAAAAATAAGTTAGGCCGCAAAGGCTGCTGGAGCGCTCCTACTATGTCATCTAACCATGAAATGTCTGTCAATTCTGTGATTAAGCAAGCCGACTTTATTGAAAGTGTGGCGGATGCTTTGCAATACATCTCCTATTACCACCCGAAGGATTTTGTGGATGCCATGAGCCAAGCTTATGAGCGTGAACAAAGTGCGGCGGCGAAGGATGCCATTGCCCAGATCTTAATTAACTCCCGTATGTCGGCCGAAGGCAAGCGTCCTCTGTGTCAAGACACTGGGATTGTCACCACCTTCGTTAAAGTGGGTATGGGTGTCCAATGGGACAAAACCGATATGACAATTCAGGAAATGATCGACGAAGGTGTTCGTCGTGCTTATACCAATCCCGATAACCCACTGCGTGCATCAATCGTGTCAGATCCTGCGGGCAGCCGTAAAAATACCAAAGATAACACGCCATCTGTGGTGCATATCGACATGGTGCCAGGCAACCACATCGAAGTAGCGATTGCGGCCAAAGGCGGCGGCAGTGAAAACAAAGCTAAGATGGTGATGTTAAACCCATCTGATGATATCGCCGCTTGGGTAGAAAAAACGCTACCGACTATGGGGGCGGGCTGGTGTCCACCGGGTATGCTGGGTATAGGTATTGGCGGTACGGCAGAAAAAGCCGCCGTATTAGCCAAAGAAGCGCTGATGGAAAGCGTGGATATCCATGAGTTGATGGCCCGTGGCGCGCAAACGACCGAAGAAAAGCTGCGTTTAGACATTTTTGAGCGCGCGAACAACTTAGGCATAGGTGCCCAAGGTCTTGGCGGTTTAACCACAGTGTTAGACGTTAAAATCAAATCGGCGCCAACCCACGCGGCTTCAAAGCCTGTGGTGATGATCCCTAATTGTGCAGCGACTCGCCACGTACATTTCCATTTAGATGGCTCAGGTCCTGCTGAATTGACGCCACCATCATTGTCAGATTGGCCAGAAATCACCCGTGAAGTGGGTGATGATGTGCGCCGTGTTAACTTAGATACTGTGACCCAAGCGGATATCGAGCAGTGGCAGAGCGGTGAAACCATTCTGCTGAGCGGTAAAATGCTCACAGGTCGTGATGCTGCCCATAAGCGCATTCAAAGCCTGATTGAAAGTGGTGAAGGTCTGCCAGAAGGCGTGGACTTTACGGGTAAATTTATTTACTACGTTGGCCCCGTTGATCCAGTCGGTGCTGAAGTTGTCGGTCCTGCGGGCCCAACCACGGCAACCCGTATGGATAAATTCACTGACTTAATGTTAGAGAAAACTGGCTTGATGGGCATGATAGGTAAAGCTGAGCGCGGCCCTGCGACAGTTGAATCAATCAAAAAGCACAAAGCGGTATATCTGATGGCCGTTGGCGGCGCAGCGTATCTAGTGTCTAAAGCGATTAAACATTCTCGCGTCGTGGCCTTTGCTGATTTAGGCATGGAAGCGATTTACGAGTTTGACGTGCAAGATATGCCAGTGACTGTGGCTGTGGATTCAAATGGCGTGAACGCCCATGAAACTGGCCCAGCAATTTGGAAAGTGAATATCGCCAACGCGAAAGCCTAAGTTGGAGTGAAGCTAAGGTCTTAGCGGATTGAACTTGATGGCTTTTTAAGCAAAGCCGTTTAAATTTACGCTCTGATATCGATTGCTTCGGTAATCTGATATCAGTTCCTTAGACAAATCATTGCGCCACTGACATTTTGTCACAAAAAAATACGCTCAGGTTCGCCATTTGGCTTGCCTGAGCGTTTTTGTTTCGATAGTGTGGCAAGCTTATCTTCAAAAGATACGATCTCAGATCGTTTTTAACATTCGTGTTTGCAGCAATGATGATTATCGAATATTTGCAAGCCTCGAACCTGTTCAACAAAAGACGGACATAACAATGAAAATAGCTCCTCTCCTATTGGCGCTCGGCGCCGCAGGGTTGGCGTTATCAGCCCAAGCGGCCGATCCAACGCCTTTTACTGTGCAACAACTCATTAAACTCAATAAGATGCATTCTGCGACTGTGTCTCACGATGGCACTAAATTAGTTTATGGTCTTAAAACGGTAAACGATAAGGGAGAGGGAAGCTCTGATCTGTATCTATTGGATCTGACTGACACGAAAGCGAAACCGTTACAACTGACCTCTGCTGCGGGCACTGAGCACGATGTGAGTTTCGCCACTGACGACAAATCGATTTATTTCCTTGCCGGTCGTAGCGGTTCAAGCCAGCTATTCCAACTGCCATTAACGGGCGGTGAAGCGGTTCAAGTTTCTGATTTGCCTTTGGATATAGATGGTTACAAACTATCAAACGACGGTAAACAAGTTGTACTCAGCATGCGTGTATTCCCAGAGTGTAAGGATTTAGCCTGTTCAAAGGATAAATTTACCGCTGAATCTGAGCGTAAATCGACGGGTCGCGAATACAAGCAGTTAATGGTTCGCCATTGGGATACGTGGGAAGATCATGCCCGTAGCCACTTATTTGTTGGCGCAGTCAACGGTGAGAAACTGACTAAAGTGGTTGATGTCACCCAAGGTTTAGACACTGAAACGCCGCCAAAACCATTCTCGGGTATGGAAGAAGTGACCTTCACCCCAGACGGTAAGTTCGTCGTTTATAGCGCTAAAGCGCCGAGCAAAGATCAAGCTTGGACCACTAACTATGATTTGTGGCAAGTGCCAGTCACGGGCGGCACTGCAACCAACTTAACCAAAGACAATCTCGCATGGGATGCACTGCCAACGTTTTCGAGCGATGGTCGTTACATGGCCTATTTAGCGATGAAGAAGCCGGGTTTTGAAGCGGATCGTTACGGCATCATGCTGCGCGATACTACCACAGGCCAAACTAAAGAAGTGGCGCCATTGTGGGATCGTAGCCCAAGTTCACTGATGTTTGCCCCTGACAATCGTACCTTATATGTCACGGCGCAAGACATAGGCCAAGTGTCTATTTTCCAAGTGAATACACAATTTGGCGATGTGCGTTCTATCTACAGCGATGGCACGAACAGCTTAATTGCGGTCACTAATGATGAACTGATTTTCGACAGCAAAACCTTAGTTGAGCCGGGCGATCTCTACAGTATCACCACAGATGGTCAAGGGCTTAAGCGTCTGACCGAAGTGAACAAAGACAAGCTGGCCGAGATCAAGTTCGGTAAGTTTGAACAGTTCAGCTTCAAGGGTTGGAATAACGAAGACGTCTACGGTTACTGGATCAAACCGGCTAACTTCCAAGAAGGTAAAAAATACCCGATTGCCTACTTAGTGCATGGCGGACCGCAGGGTTCATTTGGTAATGCCTTCAGCGGTCGTTGGAACGCGCAGTTATGGGCGGGTGCAGGCTATGGTGTTGTTATGGTGGATTTCCACGGCTCTACCGGTTACGGCCAAGCCTTTACGGATTCTATCAGCCAAGATTGGGGCGGTAAGCCATTAGAAGATCTGCAAAAAGGCCTAGCGGCAGTAAGCCAACAACAAAAATGGCTCGATCCGCAAAACGCCTGTGCGCTCGGTGGTTCTTACGGCGGCTACATGATGAACTGGATCCAAGGTAACTGGAACGATGGTTTCAAGTGTCTTGTTGATCACGCAGGTCTGTTCGATATGCGTTCTATGTACCATGTGACCGAAGAGTTATGGTTCCCTGAGTATGAATTTGGCGGTACTTACTCAGATAACAAAGCCTTATATGAGAAGTTTAACCCAGTGAATTATGTTGAAAACTGGAAAACGCCCATGTTAGTGATCCACGGCGAGAAAGACTTCCGTGTTCCTTATGATCAAGGTTTAGCGGCATTTAGCTTTATGCAGCGTAAAGGTATTCCATCTGAGTTGTTGATTTTCCCAGATGAAAACCATTGGATCCTAAAACCTGAAAACCTAGAGCAATGGTACGCCAATGTATTCCGTTGGATGGACCGCTGGACTAAGCAGTAACTGCCAGCACAATAACAGACTGTTGAATGACAGACTGTTTAATAACAAACAGTGAATGACAGTGTAATAAAAGACGTAAGGCTCGCCCTGATAGGGTTATCATCGGCGAGTCGTTGGATGCGATTGATTATTGAAGTGTTTTAAGCAGAGCGCTTTAAAGAAGCTAAGCGTTTGCAATTAAGCACTCTTGTTCAGCGTTTTAACAAAGCCAGAACTCTGTTCTGGCTTTTTATTGCGCCATGTAATGGTTTTAATTTTTAATCAAGGAGTTGAGATGAATATTCGAGCCGCAACCTTAACTGATATCCCTGAAATAAGCGTATTGCTCACTCAATTAACCCAAGATTTTATTGCCCCAACTTGCACAGCAGAGGGCGCTACAATTTTAGTTAATGCCATGTCGATAGAAGCGATTGGTAGCTACTTTGCTATGGGTTATCAGTACCATGTCGCCATAATGGACCCGGGCCAACTCGCAGGCGTAGTGGGAATGAAGGCGAATAGCCACTTATACCATCTTTTTGTCGCCTCCCATGCGCAGGGGCAAGGCGTGGCGCGAATGTTGTGGGAACATGCCAAAGCTCAGTGTGTAGCTCAAGGCAATCCGGGCGTATTTACCGTGAACTCCGCGCTGAATGCGCAGGCTGTGTACTTAGGCTTTGGCTTTGTGCCCCTTGGACCCGAGCGAGAACGCGGTGGCATCCGTGATATTCCCATGCAGCTGACGCTTTAGGTTGACTGCACTTATTTATCATCCAAACACGAGCACTATCATTCGACTGAATAGCACTTCAACGAAAAAGCTTGAGCGAAAAGAACTTGAACGAACAGAACTTGAATAAAAAGAGCTTGAATAAAAAGAATTTTACCGAATAGAACTAAAAATAGAGGAATTATGGCAAATTTAACATTTTATCCCATCGGCACCGCTGGCGAGAAATGGGGCGAGGCTGAAAAAGCCGCATGGCTTGCGAGCACCCAAATCAAGCGTTCATATCAAGACGATGTCGTGACGCCACTCAAGGCGATGGAAGAAGAGCTGTCTACGCTTGGGCTTGCCATTGTGCAATATGGCGCTTTGTCGATTAACGCCGAGCGTTACCCATTATTTGCGGTAAAAAGCCAACAATTTGATCCACAAAAGCCAACCGTGCTGGTGACTGGCGGCGTGCATGGTTACGAGACCAGCGGTGTGCATGGCGCATTGGCCTTTTTAACGAATGAAGTGGCGAATTACGTGCAACGGGTGAATTTAGTGGTTGCCGTATGTGTGAGTCCTTGGGGTTATGAGACGATTAATCGCTGGAATCCAAAGGCTATCGATCCAAACCGTTCGTTCTATGCCAATAGCCCTGCAGAAGAATCGGCGGCCTTGATGGCTTTAGTTGCTTCAGTTGAGCAAGGTTTTGAAGTGCATGTGGATTTACATGAAACCACAGATTCAGATGAATTAGAGTTTCGCCCAGCGCTGTGCGCCCGTGATGGCATTGAATATGACAAAGGCACTATCCCAGATGGCTTTTATGCTGTGGGTGATACCGAACATTCAATGGATGCTTTCCAAAAAGCCATTATCGATGGCGTGAGCAAAGTGACGCACATTGCTCCAGCCGACGAGAAAGGCGAGATCATAGGCTCGACTGTGGTGCAGCACGGAGTGATTAACTACCCGCTTAAGTCATTAGGGCTTTGCAGCAGTGTCACGGGTTGTATCTATAACACCACGACAGAAGTGTACCCAGATAGCCCAACAGCCACGCCTGCCGAATGTAATCTGGCGCAGGTTGCGGCCATAACCAGCGCCATCGATTATGTACTGGCGCAGCGTTAGTCGCAGTTTGTTGTAATGCTCAGCTAAGTGGTGATTAGCTTAGTGATCGTAAGTTGAGTGATGCCCAGTTGAGTTAGCGGCTAGTGAAGTGATTTTACGTGCGATCGATTAATGCATCGACTCCTTAATTAGATCATTCACTGAACATCACGCAGTAAAAAGCCCTCATTCGAGGGCTTTTTCATTTATGTCGCGCTACGTTTATTTAGCACGCGCTTAGCATAGTTAGGCGATTGCCTAGTTGTTATCGCTATAGTCACGGCCATAATAGCTATCGAGGAACAGTTGTTTCAGCTCGTTAATCAATGGGTAACGTGGATTGGCACCGGTACATTGATCATCGAAAGCATCTTCGGCTAATTCATCTAACTTGGCGAGGAAGTCGGCTTCGTTGACGCCGGCTTCTTGGATAGAAGCAGGAATGCCAATCGTCTTCTTGAGGTGTGTGATTTTCTCAAGCAATTTTTCGACTTTTTCTTCATCCGTTTTTCCGCCTAGTTTCAAGTGATCTGCGATGGCAGCATAACGGCACAGGGCTTTTGGCCTGTCGTATTGGCTAAAGGCCGCTTGCTTAGTGGGCAGATCCGTTGCGTTAAAGCGTATTACGTTATTGATCAGTAGCGCATTGGCTAAGCCGTGGGCGAGATGGAACTCGGCGCCCAGTTTGTGCGCCATTGAGTGGCAAATCCCGAGGAAAGCGTTAGCAAAGGCGATACCTGCGATGGTGGCGCCATTGTGGACTTTTTCACGGGCGACAGGTGACTGTGAGCCCAAGTTGTACGCATCGGGTAAATATTTGCACAGTAAGTCGAGGGCTTGCAGTGCTTGGCCGTCGCTATATTCGTTTGCCATCACGCTGACATAGGCTTCAAGAGCATGGGTCACCGCATCTATGCCACCAAAGGCGGTGAGAGATTTGGGCATGTCCATCACTAGGTTAGGATCAACAATCGCCATGTTGGGCGTGAGTTGATAATCGGCAATCGGGTATTTTTTACCGGTAATTTCGTCTGTCACTACCGCAAAAGGGGTGACTTCTGAGCCCGTGCCTGAGGTAGTTGGAATAGCCACCATCATGGCTTTGGTGCCCATTTTAGGGAATTTGTAGATACGTTTACGAATGTCCATAAAACGCAGCGCCAAATCTGCAAAATCCACATCGGGATGCTCGTACATCACCCAAATAATCTTCGCCGCATCCATTGGCGAGCCGCCGCCGAGCGCAATAATCACATCGGGTTTAAAGCTTTGGGCCACCTTAGCGCCTTGACGGACTATGGCTAGAGTGGGGTCGGCTTCAACATCGTAAAAGATTTCGGTTTCAAGGCCTTGGGCCTTTAAAATCCGCATGGTTTCGTCGCAATAACCGTGGTTAAACAAAAATCTGTCGGTGATGATCAGCGCGCGTTTTTTATCGCTCAGTTCTTCAAGTGCGATGGGTAAACTGCCGCGGCGGAAATAGATAGATGCAGGAAGCTTGTGCCACAACATGTTTTCGGCCCTCTTAGCGACGGTTTTTTTGTTGATCAGATGACTCGGGCCAACGTTTTCTGAAATCGAGTTGCCGCCCCAAGAACCACAACCCAAAGTGAGTGAAGGCGCTAGTTTGAAGTTGTACAGATCGCCAATGCCGCCCTGTGAAGCTGGGGTGTTGATCAAAATACGTGCTGTTTTCATTCTAAAACCAAAGGCATGCACACGTTCAGTTTGGGTATCTTGGTCGGTATAAAGCCCTGAAGTGTGGCCAATGCCGCCAAGTGCGACTAAAGCTTCAGCTTTATCCATGGCATCGTTAAAGTCGATGGCACGATACATGCCAAGCAGTGGCGATAATTTTTCATGGGCGAAGGCTTCGCTGTCGCAAATGTCGGTGACTTCACCAATCAGAACCTTAGTCCAGTGCGGCACTTCAAAGCCGGCCATTTGCGCGATACTGGCGGCGCTTTGGCCAACGATATCGGCATTCAAACCGCCATTTTTTAAAATGACCTGCTGCATCGCCGCGGTTTCATCCTTCGATAGCATGTAGCCACCGTGAGAGATAAAGCGCTCTTTTACTTGCTCATAAATACTGTCAACCACAATCACAGCTTGTTCTGACGCACAAACGACGCCATTATCGAAGGTTTTCGACATTAATATCGAACTGACCGCGCGTTTGATGTCGGCAGTTTCATCGATAACAATAGGCGTGTTACCCGCACCTACGCCAATCGCGGGTTTACCGGAAGAGTATGCGGCTTTCACCATGCCTGGGCCACCGGTTGCGAGGATCAAGTTGACTTTAGGGTGAGTCATTAATTGATTCGACAGTGCAACGCTGGGCTCATCAATCCAGCCAATAATGTCTTTAGGCGCACCCGCAGCTATGGCAGCATCCAGCACTAACTTTGCCGCAGTTGTGGTTGAAACTTTGGCCCTAGGATGGGGCGAGAAGATAATTGCGTTACGGGTTTTAAGGCTGATTAAGGCCTTAAATATCGCGGTCGATGTGGGGTTCGTGGTCGGTACTATGCCACAAATGATACCCACAGGTTCGGCAATGGTGATAGTGCCGAAGGTGACGTCTTCAGATAAAATCCCGCAGGTTTTTTCATCTTTATATTTGTTATAAATGTACTCAGAGGCAAAGTGGTTTTTGATCACTTTGTCTTCAACGACACCCATGCGGGTTTCTGCGGCGGCCATTTTCGCCAGCGAGATACGCGCATCGGCAGCGGCAAGGGCCGCTGCGCGGAAAATTTTATCGACTTGCGCTTGGCTGAATGTCGCATATTCGGCTTGTGCTTTCGCTACACGCTCGACCATGAGATCCAGTTCTTGTGCATTGGTCACTGTCATGATTAATACTCCTAAAAAGATTTAGTGAATCAAGGCATTCACTAAATCTTCTTTATGGTAGAAAATTACACCTAAAGCCGCATTGAAAGTGTGACACCACCGACAATATCGGGCTTTTATGTAATAAAACTACACTTAGGGTAACTTGTTTGTTTAAAATTGCGTTGAAAATGCATCGACTTCGATAACTAAATATTATTCGAAGTTGTGATTTAACCTCAAAAATCTCATTTTTCAGTCAATAGCGCTTGAGATACTATACTTGCCCTCAAGCAAATTTTGATGAAGACGGCGTGACACGCACATAAGGATAGCAACTTGGAGTTAACTCTTTACGTTAAATTTTTTCTTGGCCTCGTTGCCATCATCAACCCAGTCGGGTTGTTGCCTGTGTTTGTGAGCTTAACCAGCCATCAAACTGAAGCTGAGCGGAATCACACGGGTAAAGTGGCTAACTTTGCGGTTGTGGTGATCCTCTTAGTCACGATTGTGGCGGGGCAGCACATTCTGAATATGTTCAGCATTTCTTTATCAGCCTTTAGGATCGCGGGTGGTAGCTTGATCGCCATTATTGCGATGTCGATGTTGCAAGGTAAGTTAGGCGAAGTGAAGCGTAACCAAGAGGAAGACCGCGAATCCTCGGCGATGGAGTCGGTGGCGGTTGTGCCTTTGGCTTTGCCACTGATGGCGGGACCAGGTGCGATCAGTTCGGTGATTGTCTTTGCCGCCGAGCATAATTCATTGTCGAACATCATTGCGATGTTTATTACTGTGATTGTGTTTGGTTTAGTGAGTTTTGGCCTGTTTAGAATGGCATCCATCATCTATAAGATTTTGGGTAAGACGGGGATTAACGTCATTACTCGTCTTATGGGGCTGTTGATGCTATCTATAGGTATTGAAGTGATTGCGGCAGGTGTAAAGGGATTATTCCCGCAGCTCTTTAGCTAGAGTCGTATTACCCCGCAGAATTGAGTTTTTCCTTCTTTTTACGAAACGCATTGGAGTTTATCCTATGCGTTTTTTGTTTTTATCAGTGACTCGTTTTGATGTTTATCCCGCGGTTCACCTTACCCGAAAAGCCAAATCTAACGCTATTGATGAGACATGAAGTAAATCCTCGTTTATTAGAGGATTAACCTGAGTTTTCCCAGAAACCTTAGTCGTTATATGGTTAATCTTATGCTATACCTAGTGTTTGGTTATTTGGTCTAATACTAAGTTTAAAAGGATATTTCTATG
The DNA here is from genome assembly GCF_031932075.1 of Shewanella sp. SP1S2-4. Lineage (NCBI taxonomy): Bacteria > Pseudomonadati > Pseudomonadota > Gammaproteobacteria > Alteromonadales > Shewanellaceae > Shewanella > Shewanella sp. SP1S2-4. The sequence continues at coordinate 3,727 of NZ_JAUOET010000014.1, read as the reverse complement.
AAATGGCAATGGATTGGTAATCTCAGTCTAAAACAAAAATTATTAATGGTTGTCTTACCTCCCTTATTAGCTTGTTTCCTCTGCGGAACCCTTTACCTCATTGAAAAGTATGAATATAAACAAGATTTAACCTTAGTGGTGCAACTGAGTGAGTTGGCTGTAACAAACAGTAACTTAGTGCACGAATTACAAAAAGAGCGCGGAATGAGTGCAGGATTTATCGGCTCAGCAGGAAAAGCCTTCGCTGGTAAAATACCAAGCCAAAGACAGTTAACGGATACGCAGCTTAGTCTCTATCAGCAATTTATCACTCAAAATCAGCTGCCAGCGATATTTGCTCCAAAACTTAAGGAACTTAATTCACAGTTAGGGCGATTAAATTCAATTCGCTCGCAGGTGGACAATTTAACTATCAGCGTCGCCGACGAAGTCGCCTATTACACAGAATTAAATAAGTTACTATTGGCGATAGTCGATGAAACCGCTAAAACTGGCGCTAACCAAGAAATCGCTATCAAAGCCGCAGCCTTTAGTGCCTTTTTGCAATTGAAGGAGAGGGCGGGGATTGAAAGGGCTGTGCTCAGTTCAACCTTCGGCCAAGCCGGATTTAAGCCTAAGGTTTATGCAAAATTTATCACTTTAGTCTCGGAGCAAAATACTTACCAAGAAAGGTTTTTAGCCTTAGCCTCAATGGATTTATCCGCTGCATTTAACCGTTTACAGAGTTCAGCTGCAATGCATGACGTTGAACTGTTACGTCAAATCGCATTTGAGCAAGATAATCAAAAAATTCAACAACAAAGCCCAGAAGATTGGTTTAGTAAATCAACCGCGCGGATTGAGTTATTACGTGAGTATGAGCAGCAGGTCTCAGCTGATTTACTCAAGATCACCCATGAGAGATTATCCTCAGCAAATGAGAAAATGTTCTTAGTGCTCACGACCTTAATCTCAGTATTAGCGATAGTCTTGATACTGAGTTTATCTGTGATCCGCTACTTGCACGACAGTGTGCATCATTTGTATTCGACTATTACACAAGCCCGTAGACATTATGATTTGAGTGTGCGTTTGACTCAAACAAGCTCGGATGAGTTTGGTGAACTTGCCATCGCCTTTAACGACATGATGAGTGATTTTGAAAAGGTTATTCTACATGTGCGTGCTAGCGGCGCGAAACTACAGCAAGCGGTTGCCCAAATGGACCTTTGTACCCACGCCATGGAGCAAGATGTGATGGCGGGTCACAGCGAGGCAGAGCAAGTGGCCTCGGCGATGACTGAAATGAGTGCGACAGTGGCCGAGATTGCCAGCAATGCAGTGCAGGCATCCGAAGCGTCCTCCGCCGCCAATATAGAGGCTAAAGAAGGTAACCTCGAAGTCGGCCGAACCAGTAAAGCGATCAAAGCCTTAGCCGATGATATCAGTGGAGCCTCTAAAGCCATCAACGACTTAGACCGTGAAATTCATGGCATAGTGGTTGTGCTTGAGGTGATCAGCAGTATTGCAGAGCAAACCAATCTACTCGCACTCAATGCCGCGATTGAAGCCGCGCGAGCAGGGGAAATGGGCCGCGGCTTTGCTGTTGTTGCCGATGAAGTCCGCAGTTTGGCACAGCGCTCACAAACCTCGACCTCTGATATTAAAAACATGACAGATAGATTGAAGGCTGGGGCGAGCATTGCGGTAAAAGCCATGGACAGAGGCTTGGCACAGGCGAATAACAGTGTTCATGAAGCCGAGCAAGCGGGCGTTGAACTGAAACGGATTGTGGAGCAAGTCGACATTATTGACCGCATGAACGAGCAAATTGCCACCGCAACCCACGAGCAATCGGCCGTATCCGAAGACGTAAACCGTAATGCATTGAAGATCAGTGAGATTTACCTCAATACCCAAAGGATCTCCGATGAGCTTAGGGAACTGACCAAAGCCCTGACGTTTGACGCGAATTTAATGTCAAAAGAAGTACACAAATTTACCGTCAATTAACGGCATAAAACGGTGAAAAGATTCAGGAAATGACTGCGGTTTGTTTAGCAATTGCGCAACCGCCTGAAACTGAGTCTTTTTTACTTGACCCCCTTTAGGCTTTTGCGTACAGTACCGCTCCGTTAACGATGAAAGCCTTTTGGCAAGGCTATATGAAATCGCTAGCGATTATTAAACGTGAAAGATTAACCACGCTAACATAAATCGACATATGGTGAGGTGTCCGAGTGGCCGAAGGAGCACGCCTGGAAAGTGTGTATACGGTAACGTATCGAGGGTTCGACTCCCTCTCTCACCGCCAAATTAAAGCAAAGGGAATCAGTATCTTACTGGTTCCCTTTGTTGCATCTGGGCAAAAGCTGGGCAAAATCGCCGTTTTGTTCTCCTTCTGTGTCCTTAGTAAAACCAAGCATTTCTGACACTCGATTAGCCATTCTTTGTGAGTCCTTAGGTATCCATTTGCAATAATGTTTTTTAATCATTGTGATATCGCTATGGCCTAATGGTCTTGTAAGCCATCTAAGTGTTATCTAGTTTAAAGATACTACTGCTTTTAAATAGAGCAAGTGATTGATTTCTCTACTTAATCAAAGCTATTAAGGCTTTGCCGACTTCATGAGTTTTTGAAATGAGAGGCAGGCTAAATGATCAGACTGTGGGCAATTCGCGACATGGTTAAGACTATCTCGTATTGCTTTCAGTTGCTTAATTTTTACATCAATATCAGAGGCTTTTTGCGCCAGTAAAGTGCGGTCAATGGCCAATTCATCGGATTCATTAAACATCGTCGTTATTTCGTTTAATGATAAGCCTGCAATACGACCAAGTGTGATGATATTCAATTTATTAATGATCTTAGGGGCATATTGGCGTCTAAGTCCTTTTCTGCCAATGGATTGAATAAGTCCAATTTTTTCATAATATCTCAGTGTTGAAGGAGCTAATCCCGATTCGTGTGAAACATCTGCAATATCCATAAAATGCACTCTTGACTTAAAGTCGACTTCAAGTTGTACCATGCCTGAACTATATCAATCTCAGGAACAAATACAAAGTGGAGTACTCAATGGCAATTTGGCTACAGGCGATGTTAGTGGGCACTGGTGCCACATTAGTGATGGATGTATGGTCATGGTGGCAAAGAAATGTACTTCGTATTCCAACGCTTAACTATGCATTTGTGGGACGTTGGTTTATGTTCATTTACAGAGGCCAGCTGGTTCATCGACCTATTATGGTGACTCCATCAGTGAGAGGAGAAGCTTTTATAGGTTGGTTGCTGCATTATTTGAGCGGTATTATTTTCGCTTTGGTTCATGTAATGATTTTCGGGGATATGTGGTTATCTGAGCCAACGTTAATTCCTGCGCTAGTTACTGGTGTTGTGACCCTAGTGTTCCCTTTTTGTCTCATTCAACCTTGTCTTGGATTCGGGGTTGCTGCAAGTAAAACGCCTTCTCCATGGAAAGCACGTGGGTTAAGTTTGTTGACCCATAGCGTCTATGGTGTCGGCTTATTTACTACAGCCTTAAGCCTTAAATATTTACTCTAATTACTCAAGGTTGTGCAAAACGCCAATCCTTAAGCTTTATTACTTTGCCTGTGCCGATTGATTTCAGTGATCTTGTAGTGCTCAAAGCGGAGTGCATTGTCAGTTGAGTAAGTTTAATGCTGCTTGATACCACCATAATGCGTGTTCACAGAGTTATTGCATCAATGTGAGTGATAACTTTGG
>NZ_JAUOET010000013.1:0-120438 GCF_031932075.1 Shewanella sp. SP1S2-4 | reverse complement strand
TTGTGTCAGGTTAGTTGTCACCCCTTAAAAAATCACTATTGTATAAAGACAGGGGGCGGTAACAGAGAACGATATGCCTCGGTATTCACAAGAACGTAAGGTCTCGATCCTTAAAAAGTTACTACCCCCGCACAATTTAACCGTTGCAGAGGTTGCAAGGGAAGAAGTCATGGCTGTGCAAACCTTGTATCATTGGCGAGATAATGCCAGAAAAGAAGGTCGTCCAGTGCTAGGGAAACATTAACAACCGATGATTGGTCAGCAGAAACCAAGCTTGCTGTCATTATCGAAACTGCACCGGCCAAGAGATTTATCGACAGAATACACTTCATGCTGAGTTACTTATTTTTAATGACTTCAAGCACGGCTATTACTATTTTAGTCAAACTAGCCCCCCCCTCCTCCCTCAAAGGCGCCAAATCTCAAGGTATTGAAGCACCGACGATTATCCTGCCTAAAGTATGGAATGAGCTAGCTCTAGCCATAAAACAACACAATCCTAGGGATAAAGTTAAAAATTACTATGACGAAGCCGAAAATGACCATGTAGATAAAAGTTCCTTTCAAAACGCATTGTATTTTGATTTTTGGTATAAGACAGAGGAACTAATGAGATGTATTCCAACGGTAAAATGGTTAGATCTACTCTCAAAGGTGCATAAGAATAAAATATAATAACTGTACCCCCATGCCACTATGACACAGGAGTGATTAACGTAATAAATTCAGTATATTGTGCTTTGCGTTCAAACGATGGTAATGGGATTTTGTATCAAAAAATCGTATATCGTTGATGCTTTGGAAACTAAACAGCAAGATAACCACTATCTGATTATCTTGCTATTTATGAGTATTCTTATTTGAGCAATGGTTTCAATAAGCTTCTCACTAGCCCACTCACTGCACTATCGCTACCTCTTATGTAAGCCTTTAAAATAACAGTCTCATCAGGACTTAAATAAAAGCTTAATCTAACCTTTTGCGGATGACGTTGCGGCCTACCACCAATAGATTGGTCAATGCTTGCTAGGCTTGGTAGCTTCATTATCGTGTCCCCAGTTTAATGATTTCGTCATACACTAACTCATGCATAATACGAGTCTTGTTGAGCTGGAACTCCCCGTGGTCATTATGAATATTTTGGTACCAATCATTACCATCTTTAGCGACACGCTCGAACAGAGTCGTCGCTCTAATCCCATACACATTCAACTCACCAAGCGCACTTTGTAACTCTTGCACTGCGTCATCATACTTGTTTTGTTTAATGTAATTAATAATGATAATAACGATAGGTTTACCGCTGGGTTTGACTAAGTTATACGTTTCAATACTAGCCTGAATGCTTCGTGGGTCTGTCATCGTAGGAATAACAATTACGTCACACAACTTCGTCGCATGTAACACCTTTGGGTCGATTTGGGAGTACATGGCACCAAAATGAGACAATGATGTAGAGGGAGGAACTCCCTCTACATCCAATACGAGCATCTTACACTAACTCACCTAATAGGTGCATTACCTCGCCCATCCGACCTTGCGGAAATAGCTTATACAAATCCATCGTAGGATAGTGGTTCAACAGTACCTTAGTTAACCGCATTGACCGTATTGTTACGGGTACTGCATGCTCGGGCAACTTAGAACGTTTGGCATTTTTACATTCATCAGTAGTGGTCTTATAACCTAATGCTGTTAATTGTTCAGCCAATGCTTTATGAGTTAACCCCCGATCACACCCCCAATATTTTTGCACAGCAGCACGTATGAATATCCGCCGCAACAAACCAACAGAACCCTCTGTAGTCACCTTGATACCTGTACCCTTGGTGGTAATAGCACTCTCGTAATAATCCTCCCAAGATTCCCAGTCCGCCATTGTCTTCAAGCAATTGTCAGTTCTCCATCCATCAAACAGAACACGGGCCTGCTGGGCTTCTTCGGCACTACGCCAAGGTGAGCTATCAAAGGCTATATGCTCTCGACCATCAACGGCAGTCATACGAGGATTTATAAGCTTTCGTTTAAAGTCGAATTCCAAGTTCAATCGACGCTCTTTTTTCAACATCACTAAATCTGACTCATTTAGCCACTGCTCAGTTGTAGATATTAGATGAGTATTGTCGGTCAGTTGATTTGGCCGACGCTCAAGGTATAAATCAATCATGTAACGATTATGTTCACTAAAAGAGCACGGAGGTTTTATGCCAGCCTTAGCTAACAGAGCTGGATGTCCTTCAATAGCTTGAGCTGTTATCTGGCCTCTAGTTTTCATGGCTATTACTTGAGCAATTCGATGCTTTTCCACTAGCATTGCGTTATATCTCCAGCTATTACATCAGTAACAATTAGTTGGTTTAATTCGCTAATAATTTCATACAACTTGCCTTGAAGCACGTTACACCCCCAGTTTGTATTAGATTGTAGCATCACGATAAATAGTTTTAGCAACTCATCGGAACAGGGTAAAATTCCATACTGTTTCTCAGTAACCAAGATCGCATCCTGTAATTCCAGTAAGGCAGCATTTCGTCCTCGGCATGCTTTCTTGGCAACTATTGTCATATATTCACGTCGAAGCTGCATGTAAGTAGCCATATTATTCATCGCCTATAGTGTTAAAAGGTTTACTCACAAGTAAGTCGTGCGAATTAAAACGAGTGCAGATCGGCCCTGAAAGATTCAATTCATCTTGCGGCGCGTCAGTAAGAAAACCATCCGTAGTGACGCTAATTACTTGCCTATTTGTTGGCACAGATGCTAATAGTTCACCGATCACGGCACGAACAAAGCCTGTAGTGTGCGCAGCGAAGTATGGGTTAGTCACTGCGGACCGTGGTATGTCTTTGCTCAACCCACTAGCCAATTCAAAGGCGGTTTTGCCGCGTAAACCCTGAGCAGTTTTGCCATATAGTGAATTACCTATTTCTTTCCACATCAACTCTTCAAAACTTTTCTTAGGGTAGGAAGTTCGCTTCTCACGAATCAATCGCACGAACGATAGGAATAAAGATTCACTGTCACTCTGCCATGGGATTACTACACCTTGCAGGATCTCGATGGTTGCCCCCATATTGTGAGCAACCTCGATTTCAGGCGCAGTAGTGTAGGTTTCACCAGTAAGCGGGAAATACAGCCCATATAGTGCGTGATGTACGGCAAAAACGGGGTGGGTTGTACTATCCGGGAAAGCAAACCGAACACGGGCGAAGCCACAAACATGCCCGCAGAAAGCATCAAGGCTATCAGTCATAAACGCCCTGTCATAATCAAGCGGACGTATATCAACCATACCTGTCGTATATGCGCCAGCTAAGTCAAAATCATAGAAAGTACCAACTGCTGACGGGCCAGAAGTGAAGCATTCATTGCGTCCACCCATGTAACAGCGAATAGCTAAGTGCTCGAATAACTCACGTGCATCTGTAGGCATTAATTCCTTTTTAGTATGAGGCCGCCCTAACTGGGCATTCCAGTGTTGAGTCGTAATTTCACGCTCACCAAAAGCTTCACGTTTATCCACGCTAGAATCTTTAAGCATTTTCTGAAACACTGCCACCCCCATTGCACCAAGCGTTATTGGACACTTAGATAACCCTAATTCAGTCGAGGAAAATTTGAACATTTTTAAACCATAAGCCAATGCAATCTCAGCATCGCGCATGGCATATGCTTCAAACAAACTAGGCTGTTCAAGCATGAATTTGCGCATATCACCTTTGGAATAAGATGGGGGTAACTCCAACTTAGGCAAGCCTATAATTTCGCCAATTACAGCTAAACCAGCCCCACCAGGACTTAGCGCTAGGGTGTCAACAAAACGAACATGAGTGCGATACTTCTCACCAGATGGAGCTGCAATAACTTGAGGGTCTTTACCCGCCTTGCGTTTTCCAAAGGCATTTACATCCACACCATAATCGGTCTGGGCAGAGGCAACAGTTCGACGTAGCCCACGTAATGTAGTTTTTTGGTTTTTCCAGAAGTCAGCAAAGTTAGTTATATCAGCGCGTAGGAAATGCCCGAATACAACTACCTGCTTTGGCACTTCATCAATTAGTTCTTGCTCAAACATTTCACAAAGCACGCGTCCAACTAGAACATCAAATTCCAAACGGTGATTCTTAGCACCACTTTTTGGGAATATCAGTGTGGAGTACTGCCCCAGTGTTGTTCGTGCAAAAACCTGATAGCTGAGGATCTCGTTATACCCTCTCACAGTGCTGAAAACGTATTCAGTATCAAGCCCTAGATAAACCGTGTCACCATTAGCCCACTCTAGGCTCATGGGTTGATAGCAAACAGGGTCAACTACAAGTGGGCCTGTTGGAACATCATTATCGAGTACCATAAAGGGAATAATGTTCTGTGGTATTTCGTTAAAACATGAATCGTTAGAGGGTGTCGGGGGGACGTTCACCTCTTGCATAATCGAATTTGAATAAGTTCCATAAATCTCATCAACTTCGATTTTTGTTATCGGATATCCCATCATGCATTTTCCTATTGATAAAATTTGAAGTAAAAAGCGCCCCACCCGTATATAAGGGGCGCTTCATTTAATATAAAAAAGTGACATTAGATAACAATTAAGATATTAAGCGCTAACGATTCCGTCACGCATAGTTTGAAAATTAGTGTTAGCTGCTTCACGTACCCAATGCAGCTTCAATCCACTAGCATTAAGTAATATTATTCGGATAGAAATGGCGCTTAATTTAATATAAAAAAGTAAAAATCAGATGACTATTATGATATTAATACGTTAACGATTTCGTCACGCATAGTTTGAGCTTTAGTGTTATCGACTTCGGGGATCCAAAGTAGTTTCTCACCATTAGTATTAAGTAACATGATCCCATGGTCACGATAATGTGAACACGAACCAATAAGATTTTTACGCATCACATCGCCATTTGAAAGTTTGATGAACGGTGATTGAACTTGAGTTGCTGTAGTCATAGTCATACCTTTTTTTAAAGTTAAGTAAAAGTTAAAAGAAATACCAAATCCGTTTGGATACCCACAGATTAGTGAAACATTTTGAAAGATGCAACATCTGACATTGACGTAAAATCCTATATTTTCAGCCATTTAAACAGGATTAAATGTTAAGAAAAAGTTTATAAGGCTTTCGGCTACTAGAGAACTTTTTAGCGGCACTCAAATCAAACAAGATGCTCTAAATAATTATTTTTCACTAATTGTCTGTTCGAACAAAAAACATACAGGTCGAGTCAGTATTTCACAAAACATAGCCACGAAAGAGACTATGTTGGCACTAACTTTTGGAGTAAAAGTGTTACTTCGGAGTAATGGGTATGTATACCCCCTATATGACACCATCAATTTCCATTTACATTTGTCCAAGTTAGACATGCTAGTAGCTGCATCGTGTCTGCAAATTTTATGTCTGGTATAGGTGGGTATACCAAGTAACATACCCATACAGAAAAATTACACCCTTCAATGTCACTCTAATTATTTCCAGCTGTATTTTTTGGTGATTCAAACTTGGTGTGACATCACTGTATGGGATAATGACTATTATCCCCCCTCTACGATACTTTCATCATCCTGTTGCGCGATATATCAGCGCTCACGTTTTTGTGAATCATTAACACGCTATTAATCGGATCTCGTTATCTTCCTTGCTATAAAAAAAGAAGACTCAGCATCTTCTTTCACTTTATTATTTAATCGCTATCATTTCCCAGCACATAACCTAATGTGCCACCTATTATGGCGCCCGTGACCATACCAGCAGGGCCAAAACATCGGCCAATCACTATCCCTGTCGATGCCCCTTTGATTGCGCCTTTATAACTGGGGCGAACTTCATAACCAACTCCATCGCTGCTTTTACTTATCCTGACCGCGCCCGTTTGACCTACATTTGTAATGCGTGATTTCTGCATTTAATCTCCTCTTTCTACGTTAACGGATGGTGTATCCGCCGTGACTACAACTAAAACAACAAGCGCCACCTCATCATCGCTTGAACCGCGAGGATTAATGCGGAGGCGCTTATTATGGATTAAAGCAAGATTGGTGCTCCTGTCCTGCTCCTGTCTTTCGAAACCTCATCAACTTTCAGCTGCTATTTTGATTTCGTCAAAGACCTCCATTTCGACATAAGCTAAAAAGTTCATTTCCCATACTTGATAGAAATCCATCACATCAACTTCGCTAATGGACTGGGGAGGCATAAACATAAAAGTTACCAACCCATTGTCGAAGTCAAAATCCACTTCCTTAGCCAACTCCGGATAGGGATACCCCACATAACTAAAATCAGTAATGTAATTAAAGTGCCACTGCCCGCTTTCTTGCTCGATACGGATTTCAACTGGATGCCAACCTCCACTTTCTGCGCTGTAACTACTATCTCTAAAGTTAAAGGTTAAAGCGCTGACTAAGGGGGTGAGCTTGTTTTGCTGCTTTGCTATCTGAGTGAGCTTGTCTTGCAAATCAACAGAAATAGGCAACAGTAAACGCTCAACGTTAAATGTTAAGTTCATAATGATTTATCTTTGATTTTCGGGTGGAAGGTACTCAGGAAGACTGAGGTATGAAGGCGTTAATAAAGACCGATAGTTAGCTAGGTATATCCGCTAATTTTACTAGTGCAGCTTTACGCTCATCATAATCAGTTGATAATTGATGGATAAAGACACTCTTCTCGGATTGACTGAGTAGGCCAATTTCAGCGCTTCGTAGCACAGCGGCCAGAAAGGCGGCATTATTCGCGCTTCCCCCTTTAAAAACAGCTTTTAGTATCGTGCTCTTGATGGTTAATCCGGCCATGCTATCGAGTAAATCAAGTACAGCTTGTACAGATACCCACTCTTTAGAATGCAAACCACCCCCTTCGTTACCACTGAGCCGAATGTGAAGTGAACCACCTTCATTTACCGCCAGCTGGTAAAAGACGTGGTTCTGCGTTTTAGGACTTAGCTTTAATGCTTTGCCATGTTCAACGATTAGGTTATAGCCAATGAGGTGTTTATCTGTTGTTGGTAAAGTGGAGTGTTCTACCGTAGAACGTTCACCAGATACCACAGTATCAAGATGGCTATCTGCTATTTGTTCAAACTCTTGCGTAACTGAGCGGGTAACTGTTTTCTGTTTATTCGCCATGATATTTATCCTTCAGGATTGAGTAATTGAGTCGTTAATTCCAATACGATTTGGGTTTGACTTGATAGGGGTGCGAGGAGATAACACCCTCCACCATCATCGGTGAAAATAGCTAAAGCGAGTAGGAACACCTCGCCGTTATCATCACCTGAGGCTTCTGTGATAACGGTGTCGACAAACTCTGGACACTCTTTGACAAAATCCATCAGAGATTGAGATGCCTCATCTTCTTGACACAGCGATGCATCGCTATCGCTGGCTTCAATATAAATCAAGGCAGTATCAATCTCCTCCCACATAGATTGAGCCGCGTTGATATCAAAATCAAAAGGCTCAATTAGACGCATCATCAGTGCCTGAAGGCTATGTGCCGATAACCCAAGCTCGTCCAATTGCTGTAGTTTTCTAATCACTTTCATTGCGTGTTCTCCAAATGAAAAAGCCCCATGTTCAAAATGAACATGGGGCTTAATAAGGTTATTAAATCAGTGCTGCGAGCTGTTTTGAATTAGACCCGATAAGCTCTCTGACGTTTCACGTTGCTTACCTTCGCTTAACTTGGCATATCTGAGCGTACTTTCAATACAGCGGTGATTAAGTAACTTCTGTACCGAACTAATATCAGTACCGTTTGATATCAAGTTACTGGCGACGCTATGCCTAGCTGTATGAAACACAACATTTTGAGGATTATCAATTTGTGCGGCAGCCTTAATATAATTAAACGCATATCTAGGTTGATAAATAGGTTTACCGACTTTGCTGCCAGGAAATATGTAGGGGTTGTGAGGTACCCTTGGTATACCCCGCAGAATTTCAATCATAAATGTAGACAGATAAATGAGATGGTAACTGCCGTTCTTTGTTCTCGGTATGCGTAAAACGCCCTTATCTAAGTCAACATCAGACCAATGCCGTAATCTCAGTTCAGATTCCCGACAGCCCATTAAGAACAGTAACGCAATGAATGAACCACTACTCTTACAATGATAACTTAACGCTGCATTGATAATTCGACGGGTTTCATCAAGATCGCAATAACGCGTTCTCGCATTATCCTCAGGGAACAACGCAATCCGAGCGGCAACATTAGTAATATCCAATAACTGTACCGCCAATTTACCCATCGTCTTGAGTAACGCAATAACTCTGTTGCAAGTGGCGGGAGCATAGGCTTTCCTATCCTTGGTGGGCGTATTCATATCTAACTGAATTTGCATCACATGATTGGCAGTTAACTCACTATATTTCAAATGCGCAATCGACTGACAATGGTATTTAAACCGCTGCATATCATGATCCCAAGTTCGCTTTCTCTTTTTAGCTAACGGCAAGTACGTATTCCAGAAGAAATCCCCTACAGTGGGTATTAACTGGGACACATCCCTTGCTTGCTTTGGATCATTCCCTTGGGCAATTTGAACTTTGTACTGTCTGGCTATTTTACGGGCGCTATTAAGGTCAACATCAGGAAATCGGCCTATTGCAATCGAACGCTTCTTCCCCATGATTTGATAACGCAGCAAAAATCGTTTGCTATCTGTCTTACCCGATAAACACTTTAGCCCAACCACTTCGGTATCAGAAAACTCAAGCTCAGTCGATGATGATTGGGAAGGATTTTTTGGTAATGAACTCAGCAGGGTCGTGGTGAATTTAAATCGTGTTTTCATATTACCTCCTTGAATTAAGGGTGCTAATCAAAAAAGTAATATGGTTTTAAAACGAAGTTTAATGCGGAGATTCAAATTTAATGAAGATGTCTTTTTGCCCCCGTTATGAGCTCAAATCGACCAGAAGAGTACCAGAGACGGAGACCACGAACGTATGATTATGTTAGCTGAAGAATTAGACGCTACCGGAGTTTGCTGCTAAGCCTTGTATTTTGAAGGAGGATGATTCTTCACTCAAGGTTACCGGATATCGACAGGAAGGAATTATAAAGCTGGATTAAAAGTTTAAAGACAAAGGAAATGACTAAGGAGGTAAATCGATTAAGTACTTATTTTAGATACAAAAAAACCGACGCTAAGGTCGGCTTTGAAGTGGTACCAGTGGCCAGACTCGAACTGGCACGCTTTTAAGGGCGCGGGATTTTGAATCCCGTGTGTCTACCGATTTCACCACACTGGCATTATCTTCAATCTCAAAAACTTTGCAAATCTTTGCAAGGATTTTGCGCGTTAATTCTTTTGAATTAACTTTTTACATCATCAGCTTAGTGAAAATTAAGCTGTAAACACTGTGACTTTTGAATCCCCTGTGTCTACCGATTTCACCACACTGGCATATCAAATATGCACTTAGAAGCAATCAAACAACTGGCTGTCTCTAAGTGCTGGGAATTATACCTTTGCCCATGACAATGGCAAGTCTTTTGCCGCGACTTTAATACAAATTGCATTTAACCGCTCAAAAATCATGCTCTTGGGGTTATTCTGCACCATGGGATAACAAAAAGGCGGTATATTCTTTATCACTTTTTTGGATATGGTTAACCAGCCAAGCCTTCAAGAAAGTCATTAATTCGTCGGCAACATCTTCCCCTTTTACAACCCGCTTTTGAAAATCAAGTACTTGCCCGACTAACTTGCCGTGCTTTTCCTTATGACTGTCGGTTTGTGGGTAACCAAAGCGGGCAAAGAGCTCTTCTTCATAGGCAAAGTGATTGGCGGTGTAATCCACCAGCCCTTGCACGATACGTTTGATGGCTTCGAGTCCATACTCTTCGTTTAATGTGCGATGCAGTTCATTGATCAGCGACACTAATCGTTGATGTTGACGATTGATCTCTGGCATCCCTATGTCTAATTCAGGTCCCCATTTCACAAACAGTTTATTTTGTGCCTGAGTCGAATTAAAGAAAGCCGCATTCACATGGAATCGGTGCAGCAAGGAGCCGATTTCCTGCGACATGTTATACACTTTCAAGCTCGATAAGTTAGTGTTGTTGGTGTGAGATGCATTACTCAGCGCGAGTTCTGCCATCACAGTAATATTTTTATTAATCTCTTCAGCAACAGTGTGTTGTTGCCCCGATGCCGTGGCGATTTGATGGGACATATCGGTAATGGTCTCCACCTGCGTGACAATTTGTCCGAGCGCGCTGTGGGCTTGATTCACCATCTCAGCGGTTTCGTCGGCAATGACCACGTTTTTCAACATGACTTCAACGCCATGTTGTGCGCCTTTTTGTAAGGCAGCGATTTGTTGTTGGATTTCCACCGTGGCTTCGGATGTCCGCTTAGCGAGATTACGCACTTCATCGGCGACAACGGCAAAGCCGCGACCATGCTCGCCGGCTCTCGCACTTTCAATGGCGGCGTTTAAGGCGAGTAAGTTGGTTTGCTCAGCCACCTGCGAAATGGTTTCGATAATGCTACTGATATTGTTGCTGTCGGCGGCCAAGTGTTCAATCACGGTTCGAGTGTCATGGATCTGTGCTGACATAGCACCAATTTTAGTCACTATGCCATTCATGATTTGGTCGCCATGCTTGGCAGAACTTTGGGCAATATCGGCGGCCTTGGCCGCACTGACTGCATTCTGCGATACCGCTTGCACGCTTGAAACCATTTGCGTCATCGCACTGGCGGCCAGTTCCGTTTGATGCTCTTGCTCTAACACGCCTTGTTTGGCCTGCTCACTGATGACCTTGATATCTGAGGCGACTTTTTTCATCCCCTCGCAGGTATCAGACAAAGATAAAATCGTGCGGCTGACATCCTCGCCCATGCGGTTGATGCTATGCACGACCTTAATGAACACGCCCGCATCTTTCTCCTCTAATTGATAGCTTAAATCCCCCTCACCTAAATGATGGGCGGCGCGCTCAAGCTGCCTTAAATTGCGAATTAATTTATTGATGTTGAAAATTAAAATGCCGGCGAGCGCGCTTAAACACAGGATGGCGACAAAGTGCCCTGTGGCAACTAAACAATAGAGTGGATAAATCAGCAACAGCAGTGGCGCAAAGATAGAATTATATCCCATTGAATCCTTACTACTTTTATTAGAATCCATTTTTTACTCCTTTAAAAAACTGATATTGCCGCATTCATATTAAACAAGGGCGAATAGATGGAATGCACGTTAACTAAATAAATAACGAACTCATTGAGTAGGTTAATCCTAGACGCTAACAGAAGATGAAACAAAGCCAAATTATTTGAACTCATCACTGTTAAGCATAGCCTTAAACTTGACCAAGATCACAGAGTTAACTAAGAGTTATCGCTTTGTATTCCTATGTCGATTTTTTATTGATCGAGATCAGTATTTTGGCTATCGAATACCGCTAATTTAGAGAGGACTTCACAGGAAAGAGGATTTCAGTCATGGCATTTTGGTTAGATCTAATGTTTGGTAACCCCATAGGCTTACTTTCAATGATCGTTATCTTTAGCACAATAGGGATAGTGTCCTATATCACTTGGATGTTCATTGTGAAGTCGGCACCGAAACAATAGTTTTTGCTCCAGTTGTTCTTCATGTTCTTGTATAAATGCAAAATCTAGGGGGTATTTATCACCCCCATTTTTTGTTGTCTCGCTTTTCAGAATACTGCAACTCATCTAAAGCCAGCACTCATCCGAGCGAGACTAAACACGCCTATGCAGCGTGTTTTCTGTTTTGTACCAGACCATTTAAAAATTGCGGACGCGCTTTAATCAACGACTGCATCTCTTCTTGGCTCGGCTCACCCGCAGGTAAACGCAGCACATCGCGGTTGAGGTACATGCGAGCCTTCATAGCAATCTTATAATCGGCTGTCGGTCCCTGAATCGCATAATGGCGCTCGTTACCTAGCTTTTCTAAGATACAGGCATTCAATAAACTTTTTACGGCAGGCTCATTTTGCGGCAGAGTCAAAATCGTGGCGCCCTGAAGAAAAAACTCTCTGACTAACGCTCGCTCAGCGGGATCAAGCAAGTTCACTTTAGCTTCAATCGTCTCAATAACGCGCTTATCACTTAAATGACGAATTGATTCATCTAAGCCTAAGTTAATCAGCTGACTCAAAAAATAGGCGATAGAGATGATTAGACCTAATCCAACAAAATGAGCATGTTCGGGCACAAATTTATCGAGCGCCAGCACTGCCAACGCATTAGGAGGAATAAGGAGTAAGACAGTACAACTCACCATTAGCCACAGCATGACTCTAAACATCATTTTCTTCGGGCTAAAAAACTTAACTGAATCCAGCTTGAGTTTAAACATAGTGCTATCCCAGTGACAAAAAATTGAACTTATTGGCTACAAAGCAAATTTAATGCCACAAATGAAGACTTATTTCATTGATTTTATCTGCGAGAAAATGCACTTTCTGGATCTGTAGGTCTATGCTTATAAGCATCTCAAGCCGCTATTGCATAAAGAAAATTTAAGATGCTGACATTCTTTAGCCAACTTATCAAAAGTCCCATAGGCAGGCACCTGACCTTGTCTATTGTACTTTTTAGCTCTGTTATCACCTTAATCACCACTGCGTATCAATTGATCAGTGATTATCGCAATGACGTTGTGCGTATCGACAGAGTGTTTTCCAATATGGAAAAAGTGAATTTAGATGTGCTCGCCGCCAGTATTTGGGTGATTGACGAGCGGCTGATTAACACTCAGCTCAATGGCTTAATTCAGCTGCCCGATATTAACTACATTTCGATTAAAGATGACAGCGGCCAAGCATGGAATGCAGGCGAGCAAAAACAAGAACACTCCTTAGATAAAACCTTCCCGCTAGTTTATAAATCCCCGACCGAGAGCATTAATGTCGGCACACTTGAAATACAAGTCGATGTCGATGCCATCTATCAGCGCTTATATGATAAAGCCATTATCATTCTGCTCTCTAATGGAATAAAGACCTTCTTAGTTGCTGGATTTATTCTGTTTTTAGTATGGTTCAATATCACCAAGCACTTAGATAAACTCAGTCAATACTGCAAAGATATCGACCTAGATCAAGAATACGAGCCGCTGCAATTTGCCCGCCAAGAAAAAATTGATGAGTTTAAACAAGTCGCCGACTCCATCAACAGCATGCAAGTACAACTGAGAAGCTCCTTTGGCGCCTTAAAGAAATCTAAGGCTGAACTGCAAACGGCCCTAGAAGACAGAGAGCGGCTACTCAAGCTCGAACGTAGCTATAAAGAAGAACTCGCCAGACAAGTCAAAGAAAGGACCATAGAACTAGAACAATCCCTTAGCGCACTAAAACGGGCGCAACAAGTGTTAGTTGAGCAAGAAAAAATGGCGGCCTTGGGAGGACTCGTGTCAGGCGTAGCCCACGAGATCAACACACCGATTGGCATTTGTTTGACGGCGGCGAGTGCACAGCTGAGCCATATTGAAGAACTGATCGATCTGATCCACAGCGATCAAGCCACCTTAGACGAAATCAATGAGATCCTTAATGAGTATCAAGAAAGCTGTGAACTCATAGTCCGCAATATCACCAAAGCCAGTAGTTTGATCCAAAAATTTAAGACGATCGCCATCGATCGCAGTCATGAAGAACACCAACCTTGTAACTTAAGTCAGCAACTCCACGAGATTTTGGAGTCAACATTGATTATGCATCCGCATGTCAACGCCGTTACTGAAATCAGCGTAGAACCCACACTCAATATTCAAACCAATATCAGCTTATTGAATCAGATTGTTAGCAATATTCTGTCGAACGCCTTTACCCATGCTTTCCAAGGACGCGAAGATAATCTTATCCACATCAGCGCCACAGTGGATGAAGAGTCGATTCTAATTAGCATCCAAAATAATGGTTTAGAAATTCCAGCCGATGTCGCTGAACACATGTTCGAGCCATTTTTCACTACGAATCGTAATAAAGGCGGCACGGGCTTAGGATTATCAGCGGCCTTTAATGCCGCGACGCTGTTGAAAGGCACTATGAGTTATCGCGCAGACTCAACACTTGGCGGCCCGCAATTTGATATCAAATTTCCGTACACTCAATGTGAGCCTACGGTCCTCAATGGCCAACAAGATTTTTATATCTAGATATAACACAATGGACTAGCACAATACTGAAGTGATACTCACCGCTCATACCAGCGGTGAAATCATCAGTAGAAAAACGTTAACCCTTTAAAGCGTTTCTTGAGCTTGCAGCGCTAAGCGCGCTAATACTCGACTTGCCGCCACGAAGCCAAATGTCCCAGTGACCATAGTGACAGCGCCAAAACCTGACGCACAATCCATTCTCATGCTGCCATCGGCCGCGGCTTTAGTACCACAAACAGAGCCATCGGCTTGCGGATACACTAACTGCTCACTGGAAAAAACCGCATCGATAGCAAAGCGGCGTTGCACGTTTTTAGAGAAGTTATATTCACGGCGCAAAATATTGCGCACTTTGGCTAACAAAGGATCTTGGTAAGTTTTAGCGAGATCTGTTAACTGAATTTGAGTCGGATCTGTCTGCCCACCCGCACCGCCTACCGTAACAACCTTGATTTTTTGACGTTTACACCAGGCAATTAACGCGGCCTTTTGCTTAACGGCATCAATACAGTCAATAACATAATCAATATTGCCGCCCTCTTTAGCCCCGAGCAAATACTCGCCTAGATTATCCAATGTAATAAAATCTTCAATTTCATTCACTTGGCAATCAGGATTAATTTCACGGATCCGCTGCGCCATCACAGCGACTTTAGAACTGCCAATAGTGGAACTGAGCGCGTGAATTTGACGGTTAGTGTTAGTGACACAGATATCGTCTAAATCCATCAAGCTTATCTGTCCGATGCCGCTTCGCGCTAAGGCCTCTGCCGCCCAAGTACCTACGCCACCAATACCAATCACCACCACGTGGGATGTAGCAAATTTAGCCAGAGCCTTTTGTCCATACAAACGGCCAATTCCGCCAAATCGATTTAGATAGGCCTCAGTCATAAATACTTACCTTATATTACTCAATAACAGCAGGAGCGCTTGCCCTAGCATCGAAGTGATGCCAGCAGGGACAGCTTAATAGCAGCACTAAAAATGTGCGGTGGATTCTAAACGATCTGGACATAAATCGAAATCAGATCCGCAGACACATAACACCAGATGCAAAAGGATACGATTGCCAAGTAAGCGTAACAAATGCAAAGACTCATAATGCATGGCCGAACAACTCGGTAATCAACATAGTAAAAAACTGTATTTAACTTGTAAAACAATACGTTAAATAAAGCACCCTTTATATGAAACTTGATCCAGATCACACTTTATTGCTGACAGTCTGTGCAGACTTTGCCACATAAAAGCTCAACAGCATGCATAGATACTGAAGTTATCAATGCATATAACAGCGATAAGCACAGGAAAATGAAGATGAAAAAGAATCTACTGACGACGGCTATTATTTCTAGCCTCACACTCTATTCATTCACAGCACTCGCCGATGGCCCTGAATTCTATGGTCATGCTGATCTTGCCATTACCAATTCAGACACAGGTTATGCAACTCAAAACCAAAAGGAGGGCACTGTTCTTGAAAACAACTTCTCTTGGTTAGGCGTAAAAGGTTCTGAAGCTGTAAGCCCTTACTTTGACATCATTTATCAAATGGAATTTGGTGTCGAAAACTTTGACAACTCAAATAAAACCTTCAATGCCCGTAATACATTCCTAGGGATCAGAAGTGCCGCTGGTACGGCCTTAGTAGGCCGTAACGATACCGTATTTAAAGCCGCTGAAGGTAGCTTCGATCTTTTCGGTAATACCAATGCTGATATCGACTTACTGGTTGCAGGCCAAACACGCTCCGCCGATGGTATTTCTTACTATTCACCTAAAATTGCCGATCTGGTGACGCTTAATGCCACTTATCTGATGAGCGATAACTATGACCAAGTGGATAGCAATGGCAACGAGGTGTATAGCAAAGATCACATGTATGCTCTGAGCGCCACCTTAGGGGATAAAACCTTTAAAGCACAGAACTACTATGTCGCTGCCGCCTATAGTGATGGTATTGATAACGTTGAAGCCTACCGTGGTGTGGCCCAAGCTAAATTCGGCGATGTTATCTTAGGTGCCTTATATCAACACAGTGAACATGTGGATGATAAGTTTGCCAATCTCTCAGGTGATACCTACTTCGTCAACGCGGCTTACTTAATTGGCGACTTGAAATTGAAGATGATGTACGGCAAAGATGACTCAGGTTTAGGTAAATACGTGAGCCGTTATGTCGGTGACCAAAACAACAGCGGCTTAGAACAAGTCCGTGATGTTGACCTGCAACAGTTCAGTGTGGGTGCCGATTACCGTTTGAGCACTAAGACTATGGTCTATGGTCACTACACGCGCTTCGATGGTGATCTTATGTTGGCCGATGTGAAGCAAGACCTGAATGACAACATCTTTACTGTTGGTTTACGCGTTGATTTTTAAATAGATTAATCAACTAACCACAAGGTTATTTCTTGATAAAAAAGCGGCTCCGGCCGCTTTTTCTGCTTAGATATCGTCCCCAAACACATATCCACAGCCGATATGACAGACTTGCTACAGTATTAGTATATGCTACAGTTACCCTCGCCGACCCACTGTCTAAGGCAATCCGCCTTACCTACCACTTAAGTAGTAAGTGAAAAATACAGTTTTGCAGCTTTCAGGCAAATTTGCAGTCAAGGTATAAGGAAATATCCTAGAAATATCCTAGAAATAGCCCGAATATGGACAAGGAGAGCCAAAAACATGATCTGCACCACAGCCTGCGAGTCGTAAAACTGTAAAAATCGGCGGTAACTTTGTTACCGACTCAGGTGACAAATGCGTTAAACCACACAAAAACCATGAAAAATGGAAAAGAACTTAGGTTCGAGGGAGCACAAAACATGAAAAAGACATTCATCTCTGCATCAGTTGCATCAGTATTGGCATTGGCTTCATTCGGTGCGCTAGCCGAAGGCCCAAGCTTCTATGGTCGTTTAGAGCTTGCTTTAACCCATACTGACACTGCTGCTACCCTACAAGGCGGCACTAACGGTATCGATACCACTAACTATGCCGATGAAAATAACGCTGGCACATATTTAGAAAACAACTTTTCTCTGTTAGGTGTAAAGGGTTCAGAAAAGATTGCTGATGGCTTTGAAGCTATCTATCAAATGGAATTCCAAGTTGAAAATACATCAACAACGGGTGATGTATTTAAAGCGCGTAATACTTATTTAGGTTTAAAAACTAACGCAGGTACTGTGTTAGTGGGTCGTAACGACACAGTATTCAAACAAGCCGAAGGCGGTGTGGATATTTTCGGTAACACTAACGCCGATATCGACCGTTTAATCAGTGGCCAAACTCGTAGCGCTGATGGTATGTGGTACTACTCGCCAAAAATCGCTGGCTTAGTAACACTGAACGCAACTTATTTGTTTGATGATAACGACACGACTGCAAAAACTTCTGAAAGCTTATATGCATTAAGCGCGACTTTAGGCGATAGCAAGTTTAAAGAACAGAACTACTATGTTGCTGTAGCCTATAACAAGGGTATTTCAGGTATTGATGCGTACCGTGGTGTGGCTCAAGTTAAATTAGGCCAATTCAAAGTCGGTGGTTTATTCCAACAATCAGAAAACGTTGTGAATAGCGATATCGATGGCAATACTTACTTCGTGAACGTTTCTTACGATCTGAATGGCGTAAACCTGAAAGCTGAATACGGTGCTGATGATGCTGGCTTCGGTAACTTCTACAAAAACGTTAATAAAGGTGGCGCAACTGGCACTGATATCAACGTACAAAACTTCAACATAGGTGCTGACTACCGTCTAGCTAAATCAACTATGGTATACGGCCAATACGCTATGTACCGCGGTGACCATGTTGTTGCCGGTAACAAAGTTGATCTACAAGATGACAACGTATTCTCTGTAGGCGTACGTTACGACTTCTAATCTCTTAACCCAGAGATAATTAAAAACCTACTGTAGCGATACAGTAGGTTTTTTTATGTCTCGAATAGAACAAACGGTCAAGACTCAGGCGATAAAAACAAAAAAGCCACCCAAGTCAACTTAGATGGCTTTCATTTATGTCTTTAATGCTTCAAAACCTTGAGTCCATCAAGGATTAAATGCTCGGTAATGGCTCGCCGCCGTCACCTAATTCAACGCTATCGACACGTTGTAAGCCCCTTGGCAATTTAGCCCCACGACGACCACGTTCACCACGATAATGCTCAAGATCGCTAGGCTTAAGTGTGAGTTTGCGTTTACCCGCCCACAAGGTGACTGGCGTGTCACTCGGCACTAATTGTAAGTGCGTCATCAGCTCTTCACGATTCTTGGCTCTTTCCGTAGGGATACCGATAATCTTGTTGCCTTTCCCCTTAGATAATTGCGGTAAGGCTTCCAGCGAGAATAACAACATTCGACCTTCGTTCGTGATCGCCAAGAGCGACATTTCCTTAGTGCGATCAATCAACTTAGGCGTTAATGACTTAGCGTTTGTCGGCAAACTCAGCAAAGCCTTACCCGCCTTATTGCGTGACACCATATCATTGTACGAGCAAATAAAACCGTAACCCGCGTCAGTTGCCAACAGGTAACATTGGTCTTCCTCACCCATCAACACATGCTGCATGGTTTCGCCAGGTGCCATATTGAAGCGAGTCGTAATAGGTTCACCTTGGCTACGTGCCGAAGGCAAAGTATGGCTATCGGTCGCAAATGCCCGCCCGGACGAATCAATAAACACCGCCGCCTGATTACTTCGCCCCATCGCACTGCACAGGTATTGGTCGCCAGACTTATAGGAGAGCGATAACGGATCGATATCGTGGCCCTTAGCACAACGTACCCAGCCTTTTTCAGACAAGACCACTGTCACAGCCTCAGTCGGCGTTAACTCTTGCTCAGTTAAGGCGCGAGACTCGTTGCGCTGCACTATGGGTGAACGACGATCATCACCGTAGGTTTGCGCATCTTGAATTAATTCTTTCTTTATCAAGGTCTTCAAGCGACGCTCTGAGCCCAATAACTGCTCAAGCTTCTCGCGCTCGGCTTCAAGCTCATTCTGCTCGGCCGTGATCTTAAATTCTTCTAACTTAGCTAAATGACGTAACTTTAACTCGAGGATCGATTCAGCTTGTTTATCACTGAGTGAAAAACGGGCCATCAACTCAGTTTTAGGATCATCGTGAAAACGAATAATCTCAATCACTTCATCAATATTGAGGAAAGCGATCATCAAGGCTTCGAGTATGTGTAACCGCGATACGACTTTATCTAAACGGTATTCCAAACGACGTTTAACTGTATCAACGCGGAACTCTAACCACTCAGTCAATAAGGTTTTTAGTCCCTTCACCCGTGGGCGGCCATCGAGACCCAGCACGTTTAAGTTAACTCTAAAGCTCTTTTCTAAATCCGTGGTGGCAAATAAATGTGCCATCAGTTGATCGCAATCGACACGGTTTGAGCGCGGAACCACCACCAGCCGCACAGGGCTCTCATGATCCGACTCATCGCGCAAATCGGCCACCATAGGTAATTTCTTCGCCTGCATTTGACTGGCGATTTGCTCTAAAATTTTACCACTACTGGCTTGGTGCGGCAGCGCAGTAATGATGATTTCACCGCCATCGACTGTGTAAACCGCGCGCGCTCTTAATGACCCACGGCCCGACTCATAAATCTTTGCAATATCAGCAGACGGGGTAATGATCTCGGCTTCCGTTGGATAATCAGGCCCAGGCACAAAGGCCATTAATTGCTCGAGTTCAAGCTTAGGATCATCGAGCAATGCCACGCAGGCTGAGACTAATTCCCTGACGTTGTGCGGCGGAATATCCGTCGCCATACCCACGGCAATACCGGTAATCCCATTAAGTAAAATATGCGGTAAACGTGCTGGCAGTACTTTTGGCTCTTTTAACGTGCCATCAAAGTTAGCGCCCCACTCGACCGTGCCTTGCCCCAGCTCGCTGAGCAGCACTTCAGAGAATTTGGATAAACGCGCTTCGGTGTAACGCATAGCCGCAAATGACTTAGGATCATCGGGTGCACCCCAGTTACCTTGACCATCGACTAACGGATAGCGATAGGAGAATGGCTGCGCCATCAATACCATAGCCTCATAACAGGCGCTATCGCCGTGGGGATGGTATTTACCTAATACGTCACCGACCGTACGTGCCGATTTTTTATGCTTAGACTGAGCCGACAAACCTAACTCACTCATGGCATAGATAATTCGACGCTGTACAGGTTTAAGCCCATCGCCAATGTGTGGCAGGGCTCGGTCCATAATGACGTACATGGAATAGTTCAGATAAGCCTCTTCGGTAAAGCGCCGCAACGGCATTTGCTCTACTCCATCGAGACTTAACTTGATAGCGTCACTCATTTTCTTCTAGTTCCTGTGGTTCTTCAGTACTATCGCCCTTATAGAACAAACGATACACATTACCTTTTAAATCATCTGAGATGTACATAGCACCGTCGGCAGCCGATAACAGCGCAAAGGGGCGAGCGACGGGAAACTCACCGTCAAGGAAACTAACAACCGTTTCACGACTCACCACTTTTTGGTTTTCAATCTTGAGCATAACCACTTGGTAACCGACTTTGCTCGAACGATTCCACGAGCCATTTTCGGCTACAAACAACTGATTATGGTACATATTTGGAAATTGATTGCCGCTATAAAACGCAAGCCCTGTGGGTGCAACATGGGCAGGCAGTTCATATACTGGTAGCGAAATTTTTAGATTTTTTGGCTTTTCATAGGCAGGTTCAACCACAGCACTGGCATGTAAGTAAGGGAAGCCATAATGACTCCCAATCACATCGACGCGGTTAATCTCATCGGGTGGCAGGTTATCCCCCATCCAATCTCGGCCTTGATCGGCAAACCATAATTTTCCGTCTATTGGTGACCAATCAAATCCACTCGCATCACGCACACCGGTCGCAATCTGTTCACTCGCACCTGTATCAACATTGATCGCTATGATACTGCTGTAAGGTACTGGCGCTTCACAAACGTTACAGGGCGCACCAATAGACACATATAAACGGCCATCTGGGCCAAAATTAATTGCCCGAGAACTTTTCTTCTCTGAGTAAGGCAAATCACTGTAAACTTCTTTGGGTCGACTCGGGCGGCGTAATCTTTGCTCGATATCAACAAAGCGTACGATTTGATTTTCAGTGGCAACAAACAAGTCGCCATTGTGGAATGCAATCGCATCGGGTGATTCAAGCCCTTTAGCAATCACGTAGCGCTTATCGACACGACCATCTTGATTGCTATCGACTAACGCATGAATAGTGCCGCTCTTATTGGAACCGACAAATAAAGTGCCATTCGCCCCCATCGCCATTTGCTTTGCATCACCAATATCCGAGGCATAAAGCGATAAACCAAACCCCTTAGCGACGGTAATCATGATCGATTGGGAACCCGCAAAGGCGCTATTGCAGAGCAATAACGTTACACTCGCTAGGAGCGTAAAACCGGCAGACAACACCTTTAAGTAATTATAATTATTAGTTTTAATACACAACATTGTAATTTTCTTTATGCCTATGTTTTATTGTTATCGGCAATAGTGCACAACATTAAAGTAAAGCCATGTCACCCTTATCTTCGAGCCAGTTTTTACGGTCCGGCGAACGCTTCTTAGCGAGCAACATATCCATCAAAGCATCTGTCTCTTCGATATCATCTATGGTCAACTGTACTAAACGACGGGTGTTCGGATCCATCGTTGTTTCACGAAGTTGTAAAGGATTCATCTCACCCAAGCCTTTAAAGCGGGTGACTTGTACCTTGCCCTTTTTATTCTCAGCGGCAATGCGATCTAAAATTCCCACTCTTTCGGCTTCATCTAAGGCGTAATACACCTCTTTGCCGATATCGATACGGAACAGTGGCGGCATGGCAATATACACATGCCCCTGTTCAACCAAGATACGGTAATGCTTCAAAAATAGCGCGCATAACAAGGTAGCAATGTGCAATCCGTCGGAGTCAGCATCCGCAAGGATACAAATCTTGCCATAACGCAGTTCAGAGATATCACTGCTATCGGGATCGCAACCAATTGCGACCGAAATATCATGGACTTCCTGTGAGGCTAACACTTGTGAAGCATCGACTTCCCAGGTGTTTAAGATTTTGCCACGCAGCGGCATAATGGCTTGAAACTCGCGATCGCGGGCCTGTTTCGCACTACCGCCCGCAGAATCACCTTCCACGAGGAATAACTCTCCGCGCATCGGATCTTGGCCACTACAGTCCGTTAGCTTACCCGGTAGAGCAGGCCCTGAAGTCACCTTTTTACGGGCGACTTTTTTAGCGGCCTTTAACCGACTCTGGGCGTTATTAATGCACATTTCGGCTAACGATTCAGCGAGTTCAGTATTGGAGTTCAACCAAAGTGAAAAGGCATCACGCACTACGCCAGACACAAATGCAGCGCATTGGCGGCTCGAAAGCTTTTCTTTGGTTTGGCCAGCAAATTGCGGTTCTTGCATCTTCACCGACAAAATAAATGCGGCGCGATCCCAAATGTCTTCGGGTGAAAGTTTAATACCGCGGGGAATTAAGTTTCTGAACTCACAAAATTCGCGCATTGACTCCAATAAGCCTTGGCGGAAACCATTTACATGAGTACCACCGAGCGGAGTCGGAATTAAGTTAACATAACTCTCGCCAATGGATTCACCGCCTTCTGGCAGCCAAGTAATGGCCCAATCAGCGGCTTCTAGCTGGCCCTTAAAACAACCGACAAACGGCTCATCTGGCAACCTTAAATTGTCGCCAATCGCCGCCTTCAAATAATCAGTTAGGCCGCTTTCATAGAACCATTCATGGACTTCATTTGTTTGTTTGTTGGTGAATTTGATCCGTAAACCTGGGCACAATACCGCTTTAGCCCGCAGCAGATAAATCAGTTTTGAATTAGAAAAGTTAGCCGAATCAAAATAGCTGGCGTCGGGCCAAAAATGCACTCGAGTCCCAGTATTGCGACGACCACAGGTCCCCGTTGGGCGTAACTCTTCAACCTTAAAGCCATTTTCAAATGCGATATCATACACTTGACCATCACGGCGAACTGTCACTTCGACACGGCGTGACAGCGCGTTAACGACCGAAATCCCCACACCATGCAAACCGCCAGAGAACTGGTAGTTTTTATTCGAAAATTTACCGCCAGCATGCAATTTGGTTAGGATTAACTCGACCCCAGGAATGCCTTCTTCTGGGTGGATATCCACCGGCATACCACGGCCATCATCGGTGACTTCGAGGGAGTTATCTGTATGTAGAACAACTTCAATTTTAGTCGCGTGACCCGCCAATGCTTCATCGACACTGTTATCTATGACCTCTTGGCCCAAATGATTTGGTCTGGAGGTGTCGGTATACATACCTGGACGGCGTTTAACAGGATCGAGTCCGTTGAGAACTTCAATGGCGTCAGAGGTGTATTGATTCGTCATAGGGCACGCTATAAGTTATTGTATCCGGCCATGTTGCGGCTCGGCATGTCAGTTTGTCAAGGTAAGTGTAAAAATTGGCTTACAGTTTGCAGATGCGATTCGTAGCCAACAAAACTGTGATCGCCTCCCGCTTCAATTCGTAATTGGCAGTGATGGTACTTATTGAGCGCTTCGCGATAATCCAGCACTTCATCACCCGTCTGCAATAATACCAAAAAACGATCCGGATTGCGGATAACAGCCGTATTAAATTCAGCAACTTCCCGCTTATGCTCGGGCACGACAAGATAATGCTGTTCGGTATAGGGATTAAATTGCGGCCCCATAAACTCATCAAACAATTCAAAGGGTTTTACCGCTGGATTGACTAACACAGCCTTGCCGCCATAGGTTTCGGCTAAATAGCTGGCAAAATATCCGCCTAAGGATGAGCCTATGTAAGTTAATGGCTCATTGGCATCGACAGCCGCCTCAACATAAGTGGTTAACAGTGCCATGGCAGCCTTGGGCGTATTGGGTAATTGCGGCTGATAAAAGGTCACACTCGGGTGATACTGCGCCATGTACTCAGCCGTCATCACAGCTTTATCTGAAAAGGGTGAGCTATTAAATCCGTGAATATAAAGCAGCATATTTCCTCAGGCTGCGGTTATTCGCGTTAATAACCGCTAGAGTTGTTGTCGGGGGAAAAATGGTTACCCGGTACGCGATACACTTTAGTGTTGATGCTACCATCGGCTCTCAACTCCAGCAAACGATAACCCGGTTGGACGCTATCCAAAGCAAAATAAGGCGATAACGGCTTAAATTGAATACAAGTGGAAGGCGTCGCCATTAGCTGCATGCTGCCATGAGGGCCATTATGATGGGTATCAATACATTGGTGTACATGACCCCAGAGTAATCCTTTGACCTGCGGATACTTTGCTACTCGCGCAATAAATTCGGCGCCATTGTCCATGCAGTGCTGATCCAGCCAAGTGCAATTCACGACAATGGGATTGTGGTGCATCACCAATAAAGTGTGACATTCGGGATGTGCGGCAATGGCTTTATCAATTAATTCGAACTGAGTCTCGGCCATATTGCCACCGGGCTTTCCCCGCACGGTTGAATCCAACATGAGAATTTGCCAGTTTCCGGCCAGAATACGCTGCTGTCCAAAAATCTGTTCACCTTGCATGTGCAGATACATAATCCGCGGATCATCATGGTTTCCGGGAAGATAATGGCAAGGTAAACCAATAGGAGTGACGGCTTTCACAAATTGCTGATAGGACTCAGCCGAGTAATCTTGACTTAAGTCACCCGTGGCAAGCATCAAATGAGCGGGATAGTCCACAGCTCTAATTGTATTTAATACGGCAGCAAAACTCTTGCTAGTATTGACCCCTAATAGCTGAGCTTCAGGATCGGCAAAAAGATGCGGATCTGTGACTTGCACGATACGCACGCTTTCCCCTTCAGCTATGGAGTAAGAGACAGCCTCTTTCAGCACATTGAATACCCAATTCTAAGACTGGCACACGACACTATGGTGGTAACCAATCTTTAATAACTCTTCCAGGAATGCATTCACCTGGTGCTTTTCATCACTTTGATACATACGTACATTGGGATAATCATACACTGGGCGTAATTGGTAAATCTGTTGACCAGTTAACACTTCTGCTAATTTAGCATCGTGATAAATTCTCACTAACACCTTGGGAGTATTGATAAACTCCTTGATTGCAATGGGGCGTGATATCTCAACTAATTGAGTATATTTGGTATTTTCTAAAATTCGCACTACTAATATACCAAACTCACCTTCGAGTCGCCATGACTCACCGATAGCTATCTCTAACGGTAACCATTTCAACATGTAGCCATAATTTCGCCCGCACAGTGCGAGAAAGTCACTGACATTGGGTTTATAGCGTCGTTTTAGACTCGAAGTAGCCAAATTCATCCCAACTTAAACCAGTTGTTGATAGTTTAATTGTAACCATTGTAATCCAATGACGGTCGACGCATTATCGATCTCGCCCGCAACCACACTATGATAAGCTTGCTCGCGGCTTAGGACATGCAATCGAATATCTTCGTGCTCTTCAGCTAATCCATGCAATCCTTGAGCGTCGTTCGAATCAACATCGGCCCAATAGAAATAAAAACGTTCTGTGCTGCCACCTGGGCTGGCGAGATAACTATTCACACTGTGCATTTGCTTAGCGGCCAAACCGGTTTCTTCCATTAATTCGCGGTGCGCAACGTCCAGAGGCGTTTCTTCGGCTGCAATCATACCCGCGACCAACTCGAGAAGCCAAGGAGATTTAGTGGTTGCTAATGCAGGAAAACGTACCTGTTCGATAAGCACCACTTTATCTTGTCTGGCATCATAGGGTAGAACGACGACGGCATGACCCCGCTCAAACACTTCGCGGGTGACAGGTTTGCTCCAGCCGCCTGCAAACAATTTATGTTTAAAAGTGTATTCGTCCATTGAGAAAAACCCTTGATACAGGGATTTTTTTTCTAAGATCTCAATATCCGTTTGCGAAAAAACAGGGGGTTTCATACTCTATCCTTAAAAGTTGAATTTGCGCCTATAATCAAGGCAATTTGAGCACATTTTTAAAATAAAATCTGTTACACTTCGAATTTGACTTGAAAGTGTCAGAGTTCTTAGACTCTAGGTCATTAAGTTTTAGCTGTATCGGGAAGCGTCGGGAAGCGCAAACCGCCTTGGTAAAGGCATTACTTAGTCTAAACGAAGTTAAAATATTCCTCCGTGGGGGGATTTTGTCTAATAAGGACAGCAAATGAAATTTAAGATCCATAATTTATGCGCAGCATTAACACTTGCGGCTTCCGCTTCAGCGGTACAAGCAGATGATTTGTTGCAAATTTATCAACAAGCACTGACCAGCGACCCGCTCGTATTACAAGCCCAAGCCCAGCGTAATGGTTTATTTGAGAAAATCGAACAAAACCGTGCTCCGCTATTGCCAACCATTAGTGCAAACGTCGGTTATGACAAAGCTTGGAATGATCCTAAGGATGATTCAAGTGGTCTAGTGGGTAGCCTGAAATTAAATCAAGTGATTTATGATCATAGTGCTTGGGTCGGTTTAAGCCTTGCTGAGAAAGCCGCTTCTCAAGCAGATTCTGCCTATGCTTCAGCATTACAAAACTTGATTACTCGTATCACTACAGCCTATTTCAACGTATTAACGGCGAAAGATAACTACGAGTTCCAAGGTGCAGAAAAACGTGCGATC
This sequence comes from Shewanella sp. SP1S2-4, assembly GCF_031932075.1. Classification (NCBI taxonomy): domain Bacteria; kingdom Pseudomonadati; phylum Pseudomonadota; class Gammaproteobacteria; order Alteromonadales; family Shewanellaceae; genus Shewanella; species Shewanella sp. SP1S2-4. Next base: position 93,554 of record NZ_JAUOET010000013.1, on the reverse strand, counting down.
GAACGCCAACTTGAACAAACTAAACAACGTTTCGCTGTGGGTTTAACCGCCATTACCGATGTGCATGAAGCCCAAGCGCAATATGACTTAGCCTCAGCCACTGAAATTTTAGCTGAAAACACACTCGCTAATAGCTATGAAGCCTTACGTGAAATCACTGGCATCGATCACAAGACAATTAACGTGTTAGATACCAACCGTTTCTCGGCCGTTACGCCAGCGCCAACGTCGTCAAACGAATGGTTGAAGATTGCTGAAACCAATAGCGTCGATTTGATGACTCAACGTATCGGTAAAGATATCGCTCAAGAAACCATTAAGCTTTATCAAGCAGGCCACATGCCTTCTTTAAGCTTGAATGCAGGTTACAACAAAGGTCTTGAGCAAAAAACCGGTAATATCAATGAGCCTGACTTTGATAACGTCAGTGTCGGTGTCAACTTAAGCATTCCGATTTTCGAAGGCTTTAAAGTGAGCTCACAAGTTAATCAAGCGCAATTTCAATATGTTGAAGCGAGTGAAAAACTTGAGCAAGTTTACCGCGGTGTAGTGAAAAACGTCCGTAATAACTACAACAACGTAGGCGCTTCTATCAGCTCAATCAAAGCCTATGAGCAATCGGTTATTTCATCAGAAAGTGCACTGAAAGCCACTCAAGCGGGTTTCGAAGTCGGTACGCGTACTATAGTTGACGTATTGAACCGTACTCGTGACTTGTACGACTCAAAACGTAAATTATCAGATGCACGTTATAGCTACATCAACTCGGTCATTGCCTTGAAGCAAGCAGCGGGTACATTGAATGAAGATGACGTGATTGCCATCAACAATGGCTTAATTGCAGAGTAATCTCACTCTCGGTTCTCAGCTATAAAAGTTGTCAGATAAAAAAACCGCCGATAGGCGGTTTTTTATACTCAAACGCTAAATCAACAGATTAGAAGTTGATTTCAACACCTGCGAAGTAACCTTTAAATTTAGTATCGGCACTCACACCCGAGAAGTTACTCACGTCGAATAAAAACTCACGGTAGCCTACACGTACACGGGTATCGACAGCCAAACCATCGAACTGCCAACCTAAACCAATCGCATAGTCGTGAACGCTTGATTCATTTACGCCCTGCATCAAATCAGCAAAACCGTACAAGCCTAAGCCAGGCATACCCACATGCGTACTGGCATAACCCATCACAATGCCGCTATCGACATCTTTCTCTTCAGGGTGACCAGGGTCTTGCACGCGCAGTGAGCCATTCATTAACTTGTAAGCAGCACCGAGATCCAATGACACTATATCGTTATCCAATATTTCGTAATACAGCACGAAATCTGTGTTGCTCAGATCGGTATAAGCAGTCACATTACCTTTAAAATCATGACCATTGAAGTTGAAATCAGCACCAGACATGCTGCCTTTCTGATCTAAGCTATTTTCACGGATTTTAATATTAGGGACAAATGGCAATGGATGCTCAACCGCAATCCAGTAGCTACCTTGAGCCGATGAACTGTAATCAAATGTTTGCTGTGGTTGACCTCTATCGGCAAAAGTACCGCTAGTATCGGCGCGCCAGTAGTCACCGCCAATTGTGAAACCGACCACAGTGGCCGCTTGGGCTGATGTGGCCATGCATAATCCTAATACCGCACTGGCGAGGAGAGTTTTTTTCATAATTAACCTTGAGATAGCAAGTTCGTTAAATCAATCACCGCGGCATTCGCACGGGATACATAGTTAGCCATAACCAATGAATGATTAGCGACTAAGCCAAAACCGCTGCCATTAAGCACAACAGGGCTCCAGACAGTTTGCTGAGTCGCTTCCAGTTCACGAATGATCTGTCTTAGGCTCACTTCAGCATTTTTCTTCTTTAAGACGTCGGCAAAATCGACTTCAACGGCGCGCATAAAGTTCAGCAAGGCCCATGAAGCACCACGACTCTCATAGAAAACATCATCAATTTTCCACCAGCTGGTTTTCACCTGATGGCTTGCCAAGTTAGGCGTGGATTGACGCGCCGCATTATCGCCGGCTAAGTCGGTATTTAAACGCTCTTGGCCAACGCTGGCCGATAAACGTTGTGACATGCTGCCCAGACGCTTCTGTACTTCTTTCAACCATTCATTGAGGTTGTCGGCGCGGGCATAAAACTGTGCATCTTGATTGTTAGGGTCCATCATGCGAGCACGGTACAGCTTCAGCAATTTAATGGCATCGCGGTATTCGCTTTCGGCACTTGGCACTAACCAGCTAGTGTGATCGATATTGAGCTTAGATTGGGCTTCGCCTAAATCTTTATCCGCTGCCGATTGTGACTGCGAGCGACTAAACTCTTTACGCATAATCAAGGCTAAATCGCGGGCTTGTTCTAATGCGCCGTATTCAAATGCGGGCATGTTATCCATAAAGATAGAAGGTGGCATCACATCGTTTGATAACCAACCGCCTTGTTTATCCAGTAATGTTTCGACCGTGAGGATCAGCGAAGTGGTGGTTGCGTATCCGACCACATTTTTATCGGTAGCCGTCAATTGTTGAGGATTGATAGGATCGGGCTCGATACTCCACCATACACTCAGGCCATAACCGATTAATACTAAAAATAAACCGACACTGGTAACTTTTTTCCATGTAATTTGCATCAAGCGACTCCTTAATGATGGTGATGATGCTCTTGCTCAGCGGCGTTTTCTGCTTCTTTACTAACAGGCAGTGTAATCGCCATTTTCTCGCCATCGTCAAACTCTAATTGCAGTTCAACTTGCTGCTCTAACACCAATGGCGCTTTTAAACCTAGCAACATGACGTGATCCCCTGACGGCGTTAACGTTAATGCGCCATGGGATGGGATATCAAAACCTTCAACATGGCGCATCTTCACCATGCCTTGGTCTTCGATAATAGTGTGTAATTGGGCATCCTTTGCCACTGTAGTACTGACGCCGATAAGACGAACCGCTTTATCTGTGTGGTTTTCAAGCGTAAAGTAGGCGGCAGTATTTGGTACTGTCTCAGGCATGGCGCGTACATGACCTTCGGTCACTATCACGCTCGCCAACGCTGAAAATGATGCACAAGATAAAACTAGACAATTAAACAGCTGTTTGAATATTGGTTTCAATGTCTTAAACTCCATGTCTACCCAATGTCGTCGTAAAGGAAACAACCCATGAGTCATATACAGGTTCAGGATGATCAGGGCGTACGTATTATCAGCTTTAATCGCCCCGATAAACGCAATGCACTTGATCTTAATATGTATAAACAACTGACAGAATACCTGATCGAAGGTGAAGCAGACAACGACATTCGTGCCTTTATGCTCCATGGCCAAGATAATTGCTTCACCTCAGGCAATGATGTTGCAGACTTTTTGAAAAATAGTGACTTAGGGCCAAATCACCCCGCTGTACGTTTCTTATTTTGCCTGTTAGAACTCAAAAAACCGCTGGTTGCCGCCGTTTCTGGCGCCGCCGTCGGCATTGGCACAACCGTACTACTGCATTGCGATCTGGTATATGCCGATAATACGGCGAAGTTTCAACTGCCCTTCGTCAACTTGGCACTGGTGCCAGAAGCGGGCGCTAGCCTACTGTTACCAGAACTAGTGGGTTATCAAAAAGCGGCAGAGCTATTGCTACTCGGCGAAAGTTTTAATGCCGAGACGGCCCACAGACTCAATATGATCAACGAAATTGTGGCCCATGAAGACCTACTCAGTTATGCATTGTCTCAAGCTAAAAAGTTGGCAAATCAACCGCCACAAGCCCTACAAATCACACGTCAATTAATGCGTCCGCATAAAAATCGTGTACAACACCAAATGCATCAAGAATTAGAACAATTTAGCGCTAGGCTAAAAAGTGATGAAGCCAAGAGCAGATTTCAGGCTTTTTTGAAGAAGTAGTCTGCAAGCAGTATGCACATACATGTCGCATGAGGGTCAAAGTGCCCTCTTGTTGATAGGTTTAACACCCTATTTTTTAAAAAATTCTTTCAATTTTTCAATCAAGACAAGCCTCAAATATAAGTCATCACTGCGGACTTAAACGGGTCTTTTCCATTGATCAACTAACAGTGCTAAAACAAAGTAAATCAACAAACTCACGCCAGGCATAAATACCGTCGCGCCAGCCCACGCCACTCGAGTCCAAAAGCAAGACCAACCAAATTTCCATGCCATACCAGCGGCAACACCACACACTAATCGCTCTGGGCTCTCCATACGTGCTTTTACTCGTTTCATCTAAAACCTCGACTCAATAGATTGTAATTTATTTATCACTATGCCACTGAAACCAGCAAATAATGCCTGAAAACAACGCAAGACTAATTACAGGTAACAGTAGCAAAGTCATTAAAGGTGCTACAAACCACATAAGCAGATCCCCTACTTAGCGCTATATTCATCGGCACTTGCCGACTCACCTTCATTCTCAGCGCTTAAGCCAAGTTGACTGTTGAAGTCATAAATACTTTCAGCGAGTTGTGTTTGCAATGACATCACAAACTCACGCTTAGCACTGACTAACATTTCTTGTGTTTGGGTAGTTAGCGTTTGCTCAATGGTTCCGACAACATCCGATATTGGCGCGGCTTCTGCGTGTACTGCAACGCTACCGACTAACGCACCTAATAACACACTCATTTGTACTGATTTTTTAATGGTTAACGTAAACATGATGGCATCCCTTTCGATTAATTAACTTGACGAAAGGAGTATTACAAACTGCGTGCCAACTTATAAAAATATTTTTAAGATTATGATTTTAATCATTTTAAAAAATTTTATGTGGACAAGATGAGATATAGGGATGGATTGAAAAATAACAAGTGGTGAAAAATACTACTCAAATTAGTAAATTTCACCATCTTTTAAGTCGAGTGGAATTACTCTGTAACTTCAGCCTGAATATTCTGAAAGGCCTGCTTTACCACTTCTATCCCAGCGCCGTTTTTATGGGCATTTTCGCTCAAATAACGACGCCACGCACGGGCACCCGGTAAGCCTTGGAATAACCCGATCATATGGCGAGTAATATGATTAAGTCGCCCACCCGACTGCAAATGTGCTTCGATATAAGGCAACATAGCCTCAATCACATCCTCACGGCTGATCACCGCCTTTTGACTACCACACAATACTTGGTCCACCTGCGCCAGAATATAAGGATTCTGATAGGCCTCGCGTCCCATCATTACCCCATCGAGCTGTGCTAAATGGAGTTGCGCTTGCTCAAGTGTGGTGACGCCGCCATTAATGCCAATATTAAGTGTGGGATAATCGCGCTTGAGTTGATATACACGCTCATAATCGAGCGGCGGGATCTCGCGATTCTCTTTCGGACTCAAACCTTGAAGCCAAGCCTTACGGGCATGAATAGTAAAATCCGTACACCCTTTTGCACTGACCACATCGATAAACTGGGTTAAAAATGCATAACTGTCTTGTTCATCAATCCCGATACGTGTCTTAACAGTCACAGGAATATCAACCACTTGCTTCATGGCATCAACGCACTCAGCCACTAATTCAGGTTCAGCCATCAAACACGCGCCAAAGCGACCATTCTGCACTCGATCGGAAGGACAACCCACATTGAGGTTCACTTCATCGTAGCCACGCTCAGCCGCGAGTTTAGCGCAACGCGCCAAATCGACAGGATTAGAGCCACCTAACTGCAACGCCAAAGGATGTTCTTCTTGGTTATAGGCTAAGTAATCCCCACGACCATGCAATATCGCCCCAGTCGTCACCATTTCCGTATACAACAATGCATTAGCCGACATCAAACGTGCAAAATAACGGTAATGACGATCAGTCCAATCCAGCATGGGCGCAATGGAAAAGGTTCTATCGAGGGTTTTAGGCGCTAAACCTTGGTATTGCTGGGTTTTATCTAAATTCATTACAATCCGAAAAGTTAATATTTTTGCTAATTTTTGTACGTTTTTGCATGTTTTGCATTGCTCGGGGAACCTATAGTGATCCACAATGGATTGGACTGAGGGGTTCGGGGAACCAAAAAACATGGCATCTTATAGCATTCAAAAACGCGAAAAAGCCGACGGTACTGTGCGGCATCGCTGCCTAGTTCGTGTAAAGAAAAACGGCAAAATATTATACACGGAGCAACGTACCTTTACCAAATATGCCGCTGCCGAGGCATGGGGTAAAGATCGGGTGATTGATATTGAGTCAAACGGGTTTGCTACTGAGGATACGGCTCCTATTACATTGGGCAGCATCATCAGCAAAGCCCTGACAGATGAAAACATCGACAGCAGCATTGGTCGTTCGAAGCGCTTTTGTTTACGGCTGTTATCGGATTGCGATATTGCTAAATTGAATCTGACTGATATTAAGCCGCACCACATCATCGACCACTGTAAATTGCGACGCAGTGCAGGCACAGGGCCATCTACTATTGCAGTTGATGTAAGCGTGATCCGATGGCTGCTACGAATCGCTAAATCAAATTTTGGGCATGAGGTTTCACAAATTTCGGTTATTGAGGCTTACGATGCACTGTATAGCCAAGACTTGATCGCTAAATCGGGGAAGCGTTCGCGCAGACCGACTACGGATGAGATTGAGAGGTTAAAAGTTGGATTAGCTGCAAGAGCAGATCAACGAGCTGCGCATATTCCTTATATTGATTTGCTGGATTTCTCGATACTGAGTTGCATGCGTATTGGTGAAGTGTGCCGGATAACATGGGACGATGTAGATGAGGCACAAAAGGCCGTAATCGTTCGGGACCGCAAAGACCCACGTAAAAAAGCAGGCAACCACATGTTGGTGCCGCTGTTGGGTGGGGCGTGGGAGATACTGCAAAAGCAGCCGAGGAATGATGCACGGGTTTTCCCCTACAATGAGCGTAGCGTTACTGCAGGGTTTCAGCGGGTGCGTAACGAATTGGGAATTGAAGATTTACGCTATCACGACCTAAGGCGTGAAGGTGCCAGCCGTTTGTTTGAGAAGGGCTATAGCATTGATGAAGTGGCGCAGGTGACAGGCCATAGGAACATCAACACACTGTGGCAGGTGTATACCGAGTTATTCCCTAAGCGATTGCATGATAAGGATGTTTAAACCTCTATCTCCACAAATGGCAAGTCGGGTGCCGTCCCTAGCACCCTGCCATCTTGTACGTAGATGTGATCACCAACCGTTCCCGAGCCAATGGCGCGGATAGTGTGGCCGCTGGCACTGCTGGCGGTGACCGTTCCATCGGCGTTTACTGCAGCTACAGTCATGATCATCCGTGGCAGTACTAACGCTGTTTGAAGTTGTTTAAGCATGGTGCCTCGCTGGCTGTTAGCAGGGTTACGCGATTGAGCGGATCACTGTAATGGATTGTTCGATATCGATATCACCGCGATCACTGACGCTGGCGCGGATGCTCCAACTGTCACACGTTCCTTTAAAGACTTCGGCACCTTCACGAATACCAATTAACATGCCAGGCGTTGCGGGTGGCAAATCAACCATGACGGGCAAGGATAGCGTGACGTTCAGCTTGTCGCCTGTATCTGCCAGCGCATTGGTGCCAGCGATGCGCGCCGCTTGGTTATCTACGATCAACTGAGCGCTAATATCAGCAGCAGGAATATTGCCCGCGCTGCCGGTGCGTTTCACCTTGGCGCTAATCCCCTGTTGTTCACCACGCAGCCACACTACATCACACAAAGGATTGCGGGAGACTGATTCGCTGTAATTGGTGATCACAGCATCGTGCACTGTTAGGTCCGGTACCGCTGTTGCCATTTCCCACGGCACGGTTGGCCAGCGTGGAATGATAGTCAATTTACGGGTGGCATCATCCGCTAAGATCATGCAGCCCAATTGGCTCGCTGCTTCATTAATCGCGTCGATCGGTGACTTGTTACCCACACTGAACGCGCCTGCAGGGACGCTAAAATCTGGTATCCCGCTTAGCTCTGCAGTCCAGCCTGTGTTTTGCAACAGATCACCAATAATACCGCCAAGGCTGCGCAATACAGTGTTGGTGTAGCTGATAGGCAAAAGGTAAGGCGATGACAGCTCTGCGGCGCGTGATCGGCCTGTGCTGCTGTGGGTTTCAATACCAAAGGCTTTGCTGGCGCTTGGCTGCTCGGTAATGGCATAAAACTCATAACCGTTGATGGTGATCAGCAATAGTTCATTGTGAGCACGCTGCGCATCGATACGGCTTGAGAACTCAAGGCTAACCGACCTCGCCCACTGTCCACGGCTTTGGCTAATGCTCACACTGGTGATCACAATCGGTAAACTGTCTGATACTCGCACGCATGTGATCGTTGGCTGCATTAAGTAGTACCTGCGGATTTGTGGTTCAATCGGGATTTTAAAATCGATATTGGGTAATGGTGGATTGGCATCAATAAGGCCGCCGCCATCGTCCCAGTAGCACACGTTCGGTGAGGCCGTAAATCTAAGCTGTGTTGGGCTAGTTGAGTTGATCCAAGGTTCGCTAAAGCGCAGCGTGACCTTACCCACTGGCGGTACGTATTTACTGGAACATACCCATCGCGCCGCATGGGGAGCCCATGCAACAGTCTTATTATCACCTTGGCTTTGAATGTTGGTATAGCTAAGCGCTATCTCAGTCGCTAATTGCTCGCCGATATGCAGTTTAACGATAATTTGCTGGCTCTTAGCGGCGGCTTGTGACCACTGCATTTCCAGCATTGTCTGCTGCAGTTCTGGCACTATCCAATTGCTTATGGCTTGCTGACAAGGGGCCTCTGGTACCAACCAATTCATATCGAGTTGAAAAGGTACCAACGTATTCCATTGCCAATCAACAGCAAATATTTCGCCAGCTAATGGCGGCGTATTCCATACCATTACAATTTGCTGTTTTAAGCTAAAAAAGCTATCCCATGCAAACACTGCATTGGCAGCATGTGATTGACTGCGCTGGCTTAGTGTAAGTTGCTGCTCGATAATTTCACTTGTATTGAAAACCACCCCGCAAGCCATTCCAATGGTTCCTACACGTATAGGATCTGGCTGCTCTGGGACCTGTTCATCACCAAACCGCAAAGTTATCGGTGATGTAGCATTGAGCCAAGATGTATTAAATCTTAACTGTATCGGTTTGGTTATGCGTACAGTTGTTGAAACTTCAACTTTACTCTGTACAGATAAACTAAATCCCTGCAAATAATTTTCATAAACATTGATAGTTAAATTAGACGTAACTGCAATGACTCGATCTGCAGAAAACTGAAAATCTACAGCTTCACCGTTTGGCGGGAAATAAGCCCCTTGAGGAAACTTGAAATCAATCAATTGGGATCACCCTGTCAAAGACTAAGGCATTAAGTGCGGAACTATCCTCAGCCAAACAAACCACATAATGTTCATCTGGATATGCAGTTTCAATGAGGTAGTCACCCGAACTATCAGAAGTGGTTGAACCAACGAGCAAACCACTACTGCGGAGATATGCTCTAATATCGGTGATGATACCGGTACCATTCTCACCAATCACTTGACCAGATATTTTCTTTAGTGACACAGACCTGAATTGGTACGTGTTGGATGGTGTTAGCTGTTTGCCAAAATTGCCATTTCCGACTAATGCTTGACCAGATGCAGAGGTCGAATCCATGATAAAAAACTGAAGATAACTGCCTGCATCAGTACCCGCAGTGCAAACCAGTTCAATATTACCTCTCGAAAATTTGATCGCGAGGTCGGTCTTATTTAAATTGCTGTTACCGTATTGCGACCAACTGATAAATAGAATTGCAGCATCTGCCGTTTTAACCCACTTGCCATTGTACGATTTACTATCAACATTGGGGCTCTTACAGTTAATAACAAATGAAGGGTTGATCGTGGCGCGTGATGTATAGGCACGAGGTACACTGACTTGACTGGGTGCAACGGCTATTATAGCACGACCAGACGATGAGACAGAGCCCGGTGGTTCGTCAACATAAATACCGATTGATCCCTCAGTTGATTGCATTATTTTGGATGATAGCCCATCTATTGCTGTTGGAAACCCTATATCTATTTCCGTTGCAGCATCATCAGCCTGAACCAAGCCGGGTAAAGTGGCAGTATCACTGAGGCCAAGCTCAGTAGCCCATGCGCTGTATGCGAGCAATGCATTAGCGTGTAATGGTGTTATTTCAACAATGTCATTGAAAATTTGCTTGCCAGTTTTAGGGTCGATAATCATAGTGACACCCTAGTGTCTGCACTTAATAACGTAAACGTACCTGTTGCACTGTATACCAAATCATTAATTTGCTGAGACAAGTGAAACGTTGTGCCCCCCCAATAGCTAATATATTTGACAGTAGAACCAGCAGTGACGGTAAATTGCACATCATTCACTAATGAAATAGCACCATTGTTTGGGGCAGAGAAAACGCAATCTTGGCGTGGCGAACTCAATTCATTATCAACACCATTAGCACCTGGCTCTCCACTGTGAATAGCAATTTTATCGATGGCGATAGCACCAAGAAGGATGTTTTTTGTAGCAACGCTTATTACCGTATTCATGCTGTTAATATCCAATTTCAATATCATTACTATTGACAAGTGGCAGACGTACACCATCTGCAACCACTGCATTGAATGTTTCATTGTCATCAATCATTAGCACGATCACGCCATCAATGGCATAGCTTTTGCGAACCAAGTGCGTAACTGTTACACCCGGCTTGATACTACCTTGCCAGATCAATTTCATAGTCACTCGATCTAAAATGGCATATCGCTCAGCAGCAACATCAGCATCCAGTTCAAACAACCCGACAAGATAATTCGAACGCTCAATGATTGGTTTAGCAATAAAATCACTCATACCAATCACCTGTTGAAATCCACAAATTACCTGCACCAATATGACCAACGGGTATATGGTAGAATGCCACACCATTCACAGTTCGAATCAGTGGTAAAGGTGAACCACAATACCCAGTGAATGAGGATTGAAACATTCCGGGGAGATAACCTCTAAATGCAGGGTGGAGATTACTGTTACACATGTTTTGACCAGTAGAGTCCAAAAATGCAGGGCTGGCAGATGCAGGGTTGATGGAAGTGGCCTGAATTCTGGCGGGTGTAAATAGCATTGCCAAACCATCGCTTGGTAATGCGTTAATTCTGGTGGTCGGGAACGTATCAGCAGAAACGGATAGAACCATTTGTTTAGGGAAATCAGAACCGTCAGTCTGGTGCATTTTAGCAACACCTGCGTTGTCAGTAAGATACCCAAGCCCATAAGACCAATCTGGCGATACTGCATCGGTCACATCAGCAGTAGACGGGGATGAAAATGTGATAAAGCGGTTGAAATCATTGGGTATGATACTGTGAATATCACCAACGAAAAAACTCAACACTATGTTTGTGTCAAACGGTGTTACGTCTACTGGTGAATCACCGTGAGTGAATAAATAAAAACTGGCTGCAGTAGCTATTACTACCCACTTGTAGGCTCGTGCTGAATTACCAACGGCGCAACGCCAACCACGATTGCTTGTACTCGACCAAGTTGGGTCTAGTGATGATAGAAATGTTGCAGACTGAAAGAATATTGGAGTCTGCAACGCATTACTAGCAGATTTAGGCCAAAACTTAACAAATCCACCTGAGCCTAGTAGTGTTGAATTGCGAAACACAACTTGCTGTGTCGCTTCATCTTCAAACGCCACCGACCAGCCAGCACCCGATTTTGAACCATACCCATCCACCAAGCATTTCTTGAGCACATTGATGAGTTCGGAAGGTCTGACACCTTTTGACATTTGCGGTGCCCCCGCATCATCCCAACGATAAACAGTAACTGGTAAGCCCATTGCAATTTCTCCTATGACTCGTTGCCGAAAAATGACAACACGGCTTTATCTGTAGTAATTTGACTGTGACCAACCTGCACATTGCGCAGTAGCATTATCGGATTTGAGGCCGCGAACGTGGCGAAACGAATCGCTTCGCCTTGCTGCCAACCGCCACCCCATGCACCTGAGCGAATGATGAAATAAGGGGCATTAGTCAGTGGGTTAATCGGTGAAAAATCATTGAGTGTGTCACCTGTGGCGATTTGGCCAAGACGGCGGCCAACACAGCGAAATGCGCTGGCTGAGGTCATAATCAATACCCAATCTTCATTCACTGCAGTGGTGTTTTTGACTTCAAACGGATAGTCAACCGCATTCACGTTACCCGTAGCAGGGGCGCCATCGAGGTCCCAATTGTTGGCCCAAGCTGTCATATCGCGAACTCTGCCAACACGGGCCTGCAGGTCGCCAAGGATTTGCACACTGGCTAATGTCGTACCTACTGGATATTCACGGGCTAATGGCTTGGCCAGCACAAGGCTATTGCCTGAAAAAGATGACACTAGACCGAGTTCCATAATGGTATCACTTAGCACAAACGGCGCAGTAAACCCCGAAAAATCACTGTTAATCGTGACCGTTCCTGCCACCTTATTTACCGTGAAATGGTCATTGTTATTGGTCCATAGGCTGGCGCCATTGGCATCAGTAATATCCACAAACTGGGCATTTTCACGAATCGTAAATACAGCACCGATAGAGTCTGTAACTTGCTGCACTTGGGTATGAGACAGCGCGACAGTTCCCCAGCGTCTGAACATATCGACAATGCCATCATTGGGGATACGCAGTGGGTTTAGCCCGTAAATCTCAGCGGGGGGTAGCTGGCGCAATTGGTCGGTAATGTCATAGCGCAGCGTGGTCAAATCTACCGGATTAGTAAATAACAGTTCAACCAAACCATCTACGATAGTGCCGCTAATGCCGCTGCCAGTTATCACGCCTTGGTTGTCAGATGAAGCGCTGATAATGGCGTGGTCTGATATCCGTTCAACCTGCACGTAAAAGCTTTCTAACAATGGATTAGCCACACTCAAGGCAAATTTAGCCGTAGTATCGCCGGCAGCCGCTGCAGTGGTTGATTCAACTAAACCTGAATAGCTCAATTCAAAATCACCACGGCTGACCGTTTGCTTAGTCACTACCCCAGTAAAATAATCAATGGTCGCCAGCAACTCAGTGGCGTCATAGAGCTTACCGATACCGCTATTCACATTTTCAAATACGTCCTGAGGCACATAGTTACTATCGGCAAACACCGCGCGGCCTTTGATACTGCCGACCGTTAACTGCTTATTGGCAGGGAATGCATTAGCACTTGAGTAAATGCTGTATTTATACGCAGAAACATAATAGAGCGAGACAGTGGGATTATTGACAAAGCGCACATCAGGCCGCAGCGTAACGGTCACGTTACCCGTTCCGATAGTAATCGACTGAACTAATGAATTACTCGCGGCGAAAACGCCATAAGGATCGGTAGAAACTGCAGTGACAACATCAGTATCTATCAGTAAATCCGCTGTGGTGAAGGTATAGCTATACGTCCCTTCTGCGCTTGGCTGGCTAATCACTTTGCGGATCACTTGGCTAACAGTGGCATCGCCGTTATCACTGCCGCCCGTGATGGTATTACCTGGCTTTGGCGCTAAGGTGGTAATCGCAGGCAGTAACGATAATTGAGTCGCGCCCACAGCTAAATTTACCCCGCTGGCGGCGGCAGTCAGCTTAGTTACCCCGTGGAATTTCAATGGTGATGCAGTGTTAGATAATCGCAAGCGAGTGCATTTACTCTGGCCATTGATTTGCAAACCGGGTTCTGGTGTCGCAAAGGGGATCGGTGGTTCAAAAACTACGGTACCCACAGCACCATTCACTATGCTAGTTCGAGTGACTTTACAAAAATGGGTTTTGCGTGGCCATGCCACGTTTTCAATGCCAGGATATTCCACGGTGATGCAGATCACTTGGCCAACCTGCAGATAAGTAGTTTTCCAATAGTCGCGGTCATTAAAGCGATAAGACGACTGCAGGTAATCTGAGGAAAATGAGTTTTGGTTCACAAGGAATCCGGGACCACCTTCACGGATCAATTCCCCTGCAGTGACTGACGACTCAATGATCTCTTTCATATCCGTCATGCGAGATTCATCATCCAGCGCGGCAGACTCGATCATGAATACGTTAACTAATGGGTCTATCGGTGGCTCACTGATAAACACATGTGCATCAATCAAAGTGCTGGTGTCTGGCGTATCGAGCGCAGGGAACGCTTTTACAATGTCGATACTGGATTGGGCATGGTCGATATCGGATATCGCTGAAAATAGCTCGTTAAGCAAGCCTGACTGCACAGCGTTCTTAGTCCGTTGGCCGCCAGCCTCATTACTTGAACCCAGTAACTCGGGTTTAAATACTTTTAAATCTAAACGGGAAATAGTCATAAATGGCCTATAAGGTCAGAAACTTAAGAACCACGTTAGTGAGCTTTTCAAACCCGCCAACTTCGTCGAATAAATCCTCACCCGTTATGGGCGAGCCTACAGTGTTATCCCAAACCACGTTATAACTGGTGCCTTCATAGGCCAACGTGAAGGCCGCTAATGTGGTAGCGGCATGGGCTTTTAGTTGTTCAAACTCAGTGCGCAGCATCCATCCAGATTTGGTGCCTAACTCCATGGCAATACCGGCTGGGATAATGGTTTGCTGCACCAATGGCGCACCGTTTAAGGCGCGCTTCATGTTGGCCGCAACGCGGGGCGTGCTGTCACGGTTTAGCCACAGCAAATCCACCGCGATATCAATGCTATCGATGGTTGTCATAGGGACCTTTGATTAATTGGGGCGAATAACAGGATTGGCTAACCGCCAACAGATTGCAGGCGTTTGATCTCGTTCATCAATTCAGTGACGAGGCTGCGCTTCATTTGGGCGTTAAAGGTGCTATTGCCAACCTGCAGTTGCAGCACTTGCATATCTGAAGTGTTAGCCACAGATTGCGTGCTGGTTTGGGTATTGGCTTGCGTGTTAACGGTTGCGGTTGCTTGATTTTGAGCGGTAGCTTTCGCAGTGGCAGCACTGGCATCGGCTTGCTTTTTCGCCTCGGCGGCGCTTTGGGTTTTTGCAGCTTGTTCGGCTTCTTGCTGGGCAGTGGCTTGTTGGCGTTTTTTGGTATCATAAATTTGTTGAGCTAATGAAAGCGCCTGTTTTGCAGCAGTAATCGCAGCTTGATCTCCTGCACGTTGTGCTGCATCTATCTTTGATTCAAGCTCTTTTTTTCTGGTATTAAGTTGCTCAAGTTCAGCATCTTTCTTTTTACCATTTAGCTCATCTAACTCATCACGAAGATCACCCAAAGTTTCACTAAGGTCGTCACGTAATGCAGCCATGCTATCCCTAGCGGACTGAATACCATTTCGCAGATTTTCGAGCGTTGCATCATCAAGCGCTAACATCGTGTTGTTTACACGATAAGTCATATCATCAAGTTGTTTTAAGGTCAGCGTATTACTTTTAAGCTGATCTTCCATTTTGCGATATTGTAATGTGGCACTAATGATCTCTTGCTCACGCTTAAATGCAATATTACTCAGTCTCGCTAGCTCCCCCCAGAAACCCATAGTGACGCGCTGGTTTCTAAGAATTGAGCCCTCAAGATCACGGTAACGCGCACTAAGTTCTTCTGTAGATTTACCACTAAAATCAAACTCTTTATTTAAATGTTCTTGTGCAGAAGCAAATAAGTTTAGGTATTCAGTCGCTCTACCTGTTTGCTGTTCTAACTTCTCAAGTTCAATTTGCTGCTGACGTAATGTTTGATTCGTCTTATCCGTTTTATCATCTACTTCTTCTTGCTCATCACCAAACAATCCAAGTAATTGTAAGATCACCTGTAATAATTTCATCAGACGTTCTTTTTCATCATTGTATTCTTTGGCGCTTATATTCCCCTTTTTATAAGCAAGATCTAAAGCTTCAAGCTGAGCAACAACTTGCTCCTGCTTTCCTTTAAGCTGCTGATAATTTGCGCTTTCTATTTCTTGAACTTTTACAAGATCAGAAGTTTGTACTGTTAGCTCACGTTTACGTTTGATAAGTTCTAATTGAGCAGCTGCTTTTTCTTTATCGGTGGCAGAAGAGCTTTTAATAATTTCACTCAGCTTAGAAATAGCTTTTTCAGTATTTTCGACCTCCTTTACAAATTGCTGTTGGTAAGAGCTTGTATTCTTGGTTGAGTCACTAAATTCCTTATTTTTACTTACTAAGTCATTTAATGTGCCAGTCAGTTTATTGGCAGCAGCCTCACTTTTTAGCGTTTCAGGTACGCCTTGGCTTTGCGCGGCAGCAGTTTTAAGCGCCGCTTCTGCCCACTTGGTATAGGCCTGCTCAACTTCAAATGCACTGGCAATACCTTCCTTCGCACCTTTTTTAACTTCTTCAAAAGTATTTTTAGCAGCTTCTTCTTGGTCTTTTAATGCCTTAACCGTCGTAATACCTGCCTTAGCCATGGCTGCTTCATATTCTTTAGCCGAGACAGCAGCTTTATCTGTTTCTCCTGCTAAATCTATTTGTGCTTGAGTCAATGCATCTGCTGAGTTTTTAGCATTATCCTGTGCAGTTTTATAATCTTCGATCGATGCTTGGCCTGCAATAAATGCATCACGGACTTTAACTAGCTCAGTATCTGCAAGTTCACTTTGTGATTTGAGCATTTCCATCGTCACCACTTGCAGCTTGGCGGTGGAATCTGTCATCTCATCTTGCTGAACTTGTTGTAATTTCTGAGCGTTGTAAAGTTTTAGAGTTGCACCTTCTAATGCAGCTTGAGCGGTTGCTAGCTCTTTTTGAGAAGCAGTACCTGACTCTAAAAGAGTACGGTAATACTCACTTGCTGCGTTGGCGCGTAACTCCCAAGATTTAACATTTTCATCAGCGACATTAAGTAGGTTTTTAGAAATTTCAACATCTTGCTGGTATGAAGATAAACGAGCCTCGGCTTCGCTCTTTATTGCTTCTTTAACCTTCTCAGCGTTTTTTACTTGTGTATCTGTGTTCTTATCGGATTCAGATCTTATCTCAAATCCAACTTGCTCAAGCGCAGCTTTTGCATCTTCAGCATCTTTTTTAACTTGAGCAATATATGCCTTAGAAATTTCTAACATTCCGTCAGCAGCATACTGAAATGCTCGAGAAAGCTTATTCTCACCAAAAATACTTAATGCTTTAGACATTCCCAATGGAAACATCGAAAAAGCCCCAATAACAGCAGCACCAAAACCGCTGACAACAATGCTTAGGGCGTTGAATACTAACCTGATACTACCCGCGACAACATTAAGCCCAGTAGCAAAGGCAGTAATGTTTTCCAGCATGCCTTTAAGGCTTGCGCCGCCATCTTTTAAAATGGCTTTGAAAAAGTCGCTGATATCTTGTGCTGCGGCCTTAATCTTGCCGCTTTGATTTAACTGATCAAAACTGGTGTTAATGTCTTTGAGTAAATCAATCGCCACTTGATAGGCGCCAGAATCAGCAATGTTCTGCTTAAACGACTCCCACTTATTCGAGAGAAGATTTAACTGACCACTTAACCGATCGAGACTTAATGCCGCTTGACCATTGGCTTGCTTGCCCATTTCGTCAAACAGTTGCTGCATCACTTCACGGCCAAGCTTGCCCGCTTCACTCAGCTTACCCAGTTGGACCGTGTTTTTACCTGTGACCTTTTCCAGCAAATCCCACACGGGAACGCCGCGTTCTACCAGCTGCAGGATTTCTTCACCTTGCAGCTTTTGCTTGGCCCACGCTTGGCCTGTGGCGAGGATGATGCCTTCTAGTTTTTCTTGGCTACCGCCTAGCTTAGCGTTGTAATCGACCATCGATTGCAACGCCCCATTCATGGGGTCAATGCCGAAGGTTTTTAACGAGGCGAAGGCTTGCTTAGCGCTATCGAGCTGGGTACCTGTGCGGTTAGCAAAATCCTTGATCCACGCCGTTGCTTGCTCGCCACCCGCAATACTGCCCATCATGGCAGTCATTTGCGCACTAAAAGAGGCCGCTTTATCGCCTGCGGTGAGGATTGACTTTAGGCTTTCCCATAGGCGATCTACGCCCACATAGG
Organism: Shewanella sp. SP1S2-4; assembly: GCF_031932075.1. Classification (NCBI taxonomy): domain Bacteria; kingdom Pseudomonadati; phylum Pseudomonadota; class Gammaproteobacteria; order Alteromonadales; family Shewanellaceae; genus Shewanella; species Shewanella sp. SP1S2-4. Next base: position 75,558 of record NZ_JAUOET010000013.1, on the reverse strand, counting down.
CGCCAGCCATCGCAATGAGTGAGCCCGTTGCGGCTTTGATGCTACCGCCAAAATCACTCGATGATTTTTTGCTTTCATCGAGCAATTTATTGTGGCGCTCAAGCCGAGTGTTTACGCCCTTAATCGCGATTTCAGCGGCGGCTTGCTGGGTCTTTAAGTCTTTGCTGGCATCAGCCAGCTTGTTCATATCAATACCGGCTTTATTCAGCACGGTTTGTTGTTTGTCTAACTCCGCCTTATTGCGGCCAAGGCTAGAGCCGAGTTGATTTAACTCAGTGCGCGCGCCTTTAACCTTAAGCGCATATTCGGCCTTTTTCTGGCCAGCCTGATCAACTTCGCTACTTAATTGCTTAAGCTCAATGCGCTCTTGCTCAAGCTCGGTCGCCAGTTGGTTAGCACTGGAAGCAGTATTTTTTTGCGCTGTTTCGAGCTGTTGTAAATCGGCATTCGCGGCAGCAAGGGCTTGCGCTTGATCTTTACTGGCCTGAGCGCCTTTATCTTGCGTCGCAGTTAAGCGCTCAACCTCAGCACGGGCAGCGGCCAGTTGTTCATCGTATTTGCTTAGCTCAGCAACTGTTTGGCTGTACTCAGTTTCAAGTTTACTGGTTGAGGTTGCCGCCTCTTTTTGGGCCTGCTCAAGTTGCTTTAAATTCTGCGCGGCTTGCTTTTGCTCTTTGCTGAATTGTTCGAGCGCGCGCGAGCCATCGATAAAACCCTTTTCGCCTTTAGTGATGGCGGCGGTGAGATCATCAATAGCCTTAATTGCAGCCTGTTGCTGCTTTAAATCATCTAGGCGTTCGTTTAAGACTTCACTTTGGTTTGCTAACTCTTGCAATGCCTTTTCTGATTTAGCCGCCTCGCTTGAGAACAAGTCGCGGCCTTGGATGATCAGGTTGATTACTTGATCTTTAAAACTCATGGCATCACCGATTGATAGGAATTAACAAACCAAAATAAAAGCCCACAGCACATGGATCACATGCTGTGGGCTATTGGGAACAATCTTTAGACTTATGCTGCGCTACGGACGAAGAACTTAGACTTACCCGTGGCAACGATTGACGGATCGGCTAACACCGCGCCTTCGATATCGAACGAACCGAAGTCATCACCGATAAGGTCCATGCCTGCGGTAGGGCTTGGGCTCCACTTGAAGAACTTCAACGTCCACGGTTTACCTGTGGCATCGTTTACGCCATCAATCACTACAGGCACCACTGCACCGGATTCGGTTAAAGCTTGCATCGCGTTACCGGCTTTTTTGGTGTAAGTCACTTTAAGCGCTTCACCTTCAGTGATAGCACCGCTCGATAGCGCACGAATACCGCCAGCACTGACTACATAGTCAACATCAACATCATAGGTAGTGGTGCCTGCTGCATCGGTCACAACCGCAGCTACGGCGGTATCAATCATAAAGGCGGTATCGGCTAAGCCATCTAACACAGCAGTAATGGACTCAGGGGTAGAGATTGCACCCGCTGTGAGCACTTCCACTTTACCGCGCAGTGCCATCGCCATGTTGGCATTACTAAAATCGTTCATAGTGAACGATAATTTTACTGATTTTACCTTGGTAATTTCAGCAGCATAGCCACCGCCACCACGGTAGTTTGGTTGAGATTTTGTATCTTGTTCAATGGCAACTTTAACGCCTGAGGCGTTGCCAACATCGCGGCCCGCAACGTAAACGATGCCTGAGCCGATGTAACTTTCGGTTACTGTTTCACTCATAGTGAGTCTCCAAATTTAACGGTATTAACAAGGGATAGGGTGATAACCGCTAGGCCATGTTTTTCATGGGCTTCGGGCATGATGTACTTGCAGGGCTCAGACTCTTTAAAACTGATCACCGAGGGCAACCAACTGGGTTTCTCGGTATTACGTTCATCTTTATAAAACGTACTGCGAATGGCGCGAACCAAGTTAATGAGATCGGCTGTCGGGTTGGTTGACTTGGTTAGATTGATACCCGCTACCACTTGCAGCACCAAATCATCACGGTAATTATCGCGACCATTTACCGAACGAGCTTCATCAGTGAATGGCTGCAAAAAGATAAACTTCTTTTCAGATGCGACTGATTGCACATAAAAACCTTCGCGCACAGTGGCGCCGTCAACCAGCGCGAGGCGGTCTAAAATTGCTTGGATCATGGGGCTGTCCTTTCGGTATTTATCCTTTAGGCATTAACGATTAGCGTACTGGCCATATTTATTTCGCAGATGAGCAATAATCGGCGGCTCAATATCGTCGCGGATCTTGCTAAAACTGCCTGCCACTGAAGGGCCGTACATCGCTTTTTGTCCTTTAAGCTTTCGCCAACTGTTATCACCTTTCTGGCGTTGGAACATGATTTGATTGCCATTGCGACCAATCAAGGTAAAGGTGCCTTTAAACCATGTAGGTTGATTTCGTAGCACACTGATCATGTGACCGTCAGGCCGAGAGCCGCCGTTCTTTCCGGTTCGGGTTAAGGCTCTGGCATAACGGGTTAATGTGCTGGCACGATAACGAGCGGTGATAAACCCTTTTAAACTGCGTGGGTCAAAACTGACAGACAAATGCTGCTCAATGTAACTGCGGGAACGGAAACCATAACGGGCAAATATCGCATCGACTGCCGCTTTTTCACCAAACTTTACCGTATCCTCAATCGCCCGATTAATCGCTGGCGCTTGTGCATCACGGATGCGGTTAAGTTCCTTTGTTACCGCCTCCATGCCTTCAATCTTTATGCGTGCCATTAGCTAGGCCTCTAGCGGAATATAGATAAAGGTCACGCTGACTGAATCCATGCTTACCCTTTGGGTGAGCCGTCCTTGCTGGACGCTAATGCCCTCACCTATCGCAAACTCATCACCAGAATTTACCGCCCCTTCGGATTGTAAAAACTCGGCACGACTGATTAGCTCGGGAATATATTCATTAGACGAGGCCGCAATTTCAGCGCCGTTATCATCCAAATTCACCAGGCGAGTAAATGGCGCAGAGCCATCGCTTGGGGTAAAAAGACACGGATCAGCCAAACGCTGAAACAGCCGCACCATTTTACCCCGCACGCGTTCGGCAAAGTGGTTGCCAACGTTAGGCATTGATTTTCACCCAGACGCTGGTAGATGGATTTGCCGCTGCAGCCCATACTTTGCCAGCTAAGGTATTGCCCGTGGCGAGTGATGTGATTTCATTAGCGGTGTCGTCCCAATACACGGCTGCGCCAACTGCGAGCACATCTGTGGATTTTTTAGGGAGTTCAAACACACCTTCGGTTACACCTGTACCTTCGGTATCGGCGGCAATGGCGCCAATCGCCACAACTAACAATGTGGCTAGTAATACCGCTTCACCACTGGCAACTGCGGCGGTGGGCGTAAAGCTGATGGTCTTGCCATCTTGTACATAATTTTTCATGAGAGTGTTCCTGCTTAAAAACAAAACTGAATAAAAAAGGGCTATCGTTTGATAGCCCATTTATGTCGATTTAGCGCTGTTTACACGCCTGTTGATTTCACCAAACCACGGTAATCAAGCGGTGCCACACCCGCATCGATACGCACCTTGGTGGCTACGCCGTCGATAGTGAAGCCTTGTTGCTGCTCAATGTAAGGCGTGTCGATGCCATCAAGGTAAGCCACCTCAATGGTGTCGCGGCCTTGACCCGCAGAAAGGAACCACTGCACCGCGCTGTTATCATCTAAACGAGGCTCAGCAATCACTTCTGCAAAGTTTTGGATTGGGTTAGCAATACCTGAATTCACATCGGCACCTTTAACAGAACTGGACTTAATGATCTGGTTAAACGTGGTTTCAAGCGCTACAGGGCACAGTACAAACTCAGGGCGAATATTCAGGTGGCGATTACCCGATTTTTGCTTACGCATTAACATGCGATTAGCATCGAGGGCCGCCACACTTGGCGCACCGGAACCTAAGTTGCCGTGGTCATTATGGAACAGCGTTTTGCCATCAGCCATTGCGGGGTTTTTGGTTAATACCGCATATACCAAATCGCCAATGGTGCCTTTGGCGGCAAAGCCCATTTTCATTGGAATATCAGTCAACATACTCATATCGTCGTTGATAATGGCCTGACGAGTAATGCTGAACAACTCGCCATAGGTAGCCAGCGCGATTTGTTGTGCATGGTCGCCGACGGTGACGTACTTGTATTCCGCACCTTCACGTACTTGGCGCAGGCTATTAAAGTCACCAAGGCCGATACGTTTGGCGATATTAAAGTTGCCTAACTGGCCTTTCTTGGTCCAACGCTCGAAGGTTTCTTCGGCGGTTTCCCAGCCCATTAACACTGATTTATTAGCTACATCTAACAGGATATTGCCAAAGTCGCTTGAGCTGTGGGTAAAGGCTAAGCCGACCATCTCCATTTTGTTAAATCCAGCGCAACCAATGCCGCGATCCAACAGTGAAGCGCGTGCCAACTCAAGCATGGAGTAGCTCGAATAGTTGTTGCTAGCTTCAGCTTTTTCATGGCCGGAACGCGCCATTAACTGAGCGCGAATCGAGTCACCAACGATATTGCCGTTACCAGAGTGGATAATAGTACGGTTTGGCATGGTCGCTGCTGGCGTGGTGTTTTCGCCCAACTTTGCCAAAATGCGGTCTTTGGCAATTTCAGCATTGATGTTGGCATCGGCAATACACTGATTACGTAACTCTGCTAACTCAGGAAAGAAAGTAAATGCCGCATTGATACCGTTCATACGCTCAGTATTAAACGCAATCGCAGCCGCTTGAATAGCAGTGGTATCAGGTTGTGTTGCTGCAGGCGCAGGCAACTGAGCATTAGGTGCTGCTGGTGCTGGCACGAGTGGGTTGGGAGCACTGTTACCCTGCGGTGCAAACAGGTTTTTGAGAGCTTCAGGCATATTAGTAAAATCCTTAAGACGTTTTGAATTAAGTGATGCCGCCATTTGCAGCGGATCGGTGAGGGTGTTGGCAAAACCTTTTTCCACTGCTTCGCGCCCAGTTAGCCAAGTTTCAGCGGCTAACAGAGCGTGGAGTTCATCTTCTGACAAGCCTGTTTTGTGTTGGTAGGCGCCCACTAAATTGCCTTCAACCTTATCGAGCAAGTCGGCGTATTTGCGCATATCTTCGGCATCACCGAGAGTTCCGCCCCAAGGCTTATGCACCATCATCATGGCGTTTTCAGGCATGATGACTTCATCAAAAGCCATGGCAATCACACTGGCCATCGAAGCAGCAAGGCCATCGATGTAGCAAACTTTGAGCGCTGGATGGCCTTTGATCATGTTGTAAATCGCCATACCTTCGAATACATCGCCGCCTGGCGAATGAATACGGGCGGTAATGGTACCCACTTTGCCTAGGGCCTGTAGATCACGGGCGAACTGTTGCGCACTAATGCCCCAGCCGCCAATCTCGTCATAGATCATTAACTCGGCATTACCGTTTTGGGCTTTGAGGCTATACCAGCTATTGGCGGGTTTATTACTCTGGTTCAGCGTTGCGACGGGCACGCTCAGCGCTCCGCTTGGCAGCATTGCGCTTAGCATTGCTGATGCTATTGGGGTCTTTTTCACTGTTAGGATCTCCTAGCGAGGGGTCGGGGTCATTGGCCGTGACCATGTTGTTTTCGCGGTTGTAATCCACCTCACGCTTACGCTGGCGTTTTACTTCTGCAGGATTACGGCCACGGGCGCGAGTCCAATCGGCCTCGGTTGCGACGTTGGCAGCGATCATCATTTCCCAGCCTTCGGCCTCTTTGCGTGGGTCAATCCATGGCATGGTGGGCCCGTAGTACACGGCATCAAATAAGGTGCGCATGTCGAGATCAGGCGGTAGCACTAATGGGTCCTGCTTGTTGTGCATTTCCATTTTGAGAAAATTGCGGAACACAGGCCGCGACCAGCCAGCACAAAACCACTGCTGCATAATGCGGTTGGATTCGTCTTGCTCAACCAGCTCTTGGCGCTGGCTTGAATAACTGCCTTTGTAGTCACGGGCAATGCTGGAATAGCTGCCACGGGTACCAGCTGCGGCGGCTTTTAATTGGCCATTACGAAAATCAACTAAGTGCACATTAGGCCGATTGGATTCAATCATGCCCACATCTTCACCGGGCTTGAGATCATCGAAGGTCATGCCAGGTGCAATGGGGATTTCGCGGCTTGACGATTCACCACTTGAGTCAGGAACAAACATGGCAGCATCGCCGCGCTTGATGTAGAACGCCAGCGCGGCGGCAATCCTTGCGGCTACTCGCTCGGATTCTTCATAGTCTTTAATATCGCCAAGGCGGGTTAAAATGCCGTGGAATAAAGAAGCGCCACGCAGCTGGTGCAAGCGTTTAAATAAGCCTAAGTGCATCATGCTCGATGCGGGTATCACTTTGGTTTTGTAGCGAAAGCCGACTTGATCAGCGGGGTGATCAAGCAATACGTGATAGTTAACCACTTGGCCCCAGCCGTTAACCTCAAGCCCTTGGCGTACCCGCTTTGCTGGTTCGTTTAACTCGTAGGGGATAAAGTCGGCTTCTAAGGCTTCAATACTGTATTGAGTGCCTTGCTCGTTTGGGTGGCCGAACTTAGCCACTTTACCCATCACATGCTGGCCGAACACATCACCATCACGCAGGGCGCTACGTAACACTAAACGCTCTAATTCAGGGCGACTAAAGCGGCCAGTAACGTCACACTTAAGCGACCATGCACCGAAACGGCGTTGAATATCGTTAGCTAAGTCATCTAGGATTTCACCGCTAATACTGCGCGGCTGCGGTTCAACCACAATCCCTTGGGCACCGATCACCCGTTCTTCCATCCGGTCGAGAATGCCAATGCTGAGATCATGATTTTCGTCTAACCAGCGCGCTTGCTCACGCAGGCTTTTACCTGCTGCAAATACCGCTTGGTTAGCCCCGCGACTTTCCTTTTTAGCGCGATGCGTGCGGCTTGGGCTGGCGGCTTCATACCCTTTCAGGTTGCGGTAGCTCATTGCGGCCGCTTCACGCTGTAATGCTAAACGCGGGGCAAATATCGCCAGCGCATCATTGATAATGCTCATGTGTTGCTCCGACTTATATTTTTAGAAGTGCCCTATTAATGCGGCTTGATTAGTTAAAGCTGGCTAACTTGACACCGCCCTGTGGACGGCTAAAGGCGTTTAAACGGCGCTCCCACTCAAGCCGACCTTTGCGAATTTCGCCTAGGTCCTCTGTGGTCATCGTCTTGCCGTTGATCGTGGTTTGCTTGCCTGCCAACACATCAAGCTCGGCCTGAAAGTACGCATCGATCATCTGTTGGCATTGGGTTTGGGTCATGCTGTTATCCTTGGCTTTATGCTATTTACGACAGCCGATTAACTACAGCCAACCGCCAGAACTGCCACCACCTCCACCGTTTAGGTAAGCAGCATTCGCATTGGCCTGTTTTGCGGCTTTGGGTTTTGGTTCTTTGGGTTGGTCGCTTGATATGGCGATCGGGGTAACTTGTGAAAGTTTGTCGAGGTTGATGCCGAATTTTTCTATCGCGATATACAGCGCGGCTAAGGCGTAAACGAAACAATCTAGCGCTTCGTTGCGGCGCTTTTGGTTGTCCCATTTATAGATGATCCGCCCGTTTTGGCGCACCGGCACCTTGCGTTCGCTGGTGAGCTGTTGCAGCTCAACGTCATCACATACCGCTTCGTTTAACGGAAAGTGAATTGCACCAGGCTTACGCACATCCACATCAGGGGCAATCCGCAACATCGACATCAACAACTCTTTGGCGTTGTCGGTACCGACCTCCGTTAAGTACACGCCTTTGGCGGTTCGCTTACGGGGGAAGTTGGCGATCGGCTTGCCGTAAACGTTGGCACCTCTAATGGGTATAACCCGCATTAGTCCAAGCTTTTTACTCATGGCGTAAACGTCATCGGTATAGTGGCCGCCTGAGTCCCAACCCACTACGCCAATATTGAGCACAACACCATCGGCACGGGCATAGCTTTGCGCAATACGCTCAGCCACTTTGTCTTTAAGAACTTGATCAGCGGGATCACCATGGAGAATAAAGCGGTCAATTAGCGCCGCCTCTTTACCCGCACCCCAACCCCAAACACGGCCTTCGTAACGGTTATCTTGGGTGTCGATACCTGCCGTTAAATACACCACCCAGTTAGGTACTTTGCCACTCGGGTACATTTCGCGGCGCTTCGCTAATTCTTCCCACTCTAAGCGTTCGCCGTTGTCGTTATCCCATGGCTGGCCTAACTTAGTGTTGACGAAAGTCTGCAGCTTTTCTTTATCGCCTTTGGCTTTAAAGAACTCAGTAACCAGTTTCGCCCAGCTGTTGAGCGAGTTATAGGCCGACCAGATATGAATCGAGATATTGGGCGGCGTGGTGATGTCGTTTCCGTCGGCATCATAAAAATCTAAAAAGTCTTTTGTGCGAATGCCGGTGTTTTCGCATATCCAAATCGCGCTTGGGTGCAGCTCCATATCGTCGAGCTGATTGTTTTCGATGCAGCAACCACAGTGCTCACACAGATAATAGGCTGTGCTTGGGTCATGCTCGCCCTTGGCATTTTTATGCCACTTAATCCCAAAGGGTTCTTCGGGGCCGCCCCACTTTAAATCCTGCAGTTCGTCGCAGTGTGGGCAAGGCAAGTTGAACCTAAAATAGTGCGGTGATTCGCTGCAGGCTTTTTCAATCTGGCAGGTACCGAGCACTTTAGGCGTTGAACCGCGGATCGACTTAGGAAACATCGACAGTTCGATACGAGTATCACCGAGCGAGGTTGCGTTACCTTCGTGCTCGATGGATTCATCAAAACCCGCTAGCTCATCGTAGATCACATCATCAGTGGAGATTTCGCGATAGTTAGCTGCAGCGGTACCACCGCGCACCATCAGCGTTTTGCCATTGGTGAATATTTTATCTTCTAGCGTGCTGTCTTTATGTTTGCGACCCATCCAAGGTGCAAGCGCGCGCCAAACTGGGATGTCACGAATCGCTGTTTCAACGTGCTTTTTCATGAAGGTTTTGGCTTGACCATCACGGGGTTGATAGATCAACACGTTGCGCTTTTTGTGCTCAATCTTGTAAGCAGCGTTAGCCATCAGCATTTTGGTGTAACCGACACGCGCTGACTTCATTAAGTTAAGCGTGCTGATTTGGTCGTTACCCATGGCATTAAGAATGCCAATTTGAAACGGTAAACTTTCCCACTTGCCCTCGGTGTAAGAGGACTCCGACGACATGTAAAAGTGCTCGTCGGCATATTCAGAACAGGTAAGCATGGGTGGGCGATAGAACGAACGCAGCCCAGCAGCAACGGCAGCTTTCAGATTTTTAATCTGCGCGGCCGATATACTCATCTAATAAACCCTCTATGCCCTCCGCAAGATCGGCGGCGGTGTTTTGGCTTTTAATCACCTCCGCTTTGATAGCGTCGATTGTGCGTTCTGGAATGTCGGGGAATTTGCGTTTTACCCGTATGTGTATTTGATCAAGCACTGGGGCAATTTGCGCAGCAATGCGATTTAGCACAAAGGTGGCAAAACTAACTTCGACCACTTCTTTGAGGTCTTTTTCGTTTTTAATCTCTTGCCCAATTGCTTGTGCCCGAGTTAAGCGCCAGCGTTCGAAGTCGATATCTGGCTTATCGGGATCATCTTCATCAGGTTTAGTGATGTTTTTTTTGCGCTCGTTGGCAAGTCTGTTACCCACCACATCGGCCATCTTGTATAAACACACGCGGCCGCGCTTGCTGTGCACTGGCACGTCCCACTTATCAAATGCTTGGGTGCTGATCTCAAGGCTTTTGCATAGGTCGGTTTTACTCAGTAGAACAGGCTCGGGTGGTGATGGTTGAATGCGTGCCATGATGTTCATCTACCTGTTTTAACAGTGCTGCTTTCAGCTGCATCTCCGCTCGGTGTAACTCTTGGGCGCGTAGTTCGTCCTTATCTGTTTGACGTTGCTCACGGCGGCGGCGCAACTCCTGATAAAAAACGTTGGCTAATAGGGTGACGAGCGCGAAGAATATCCCGAGCAAAATGGCGATTTCATTCAACGTAAACGCACCTCCAATTGTGCTCATGAGCGACGATACATAAGCGCTAAACGTCAGCGATTTTTGAGTGGTCACATCATTAATGTATGGATTGTTCATGCTGTTTTTCCGTTCGCCATGTTTCGATGTTATGCAAATCGGTATCACACTTGGTGATCACGGCTAAAAGTTGAATGATGCAATCGGGCAGATCGGCATTAGCGTCTGAACTACATTCGGCTGGCAGGCACTGGCTCATTAATGATTGCGGCGGTAGTACATATTGGGTCTGCTTGGTGACTACGGTGCGCGCAATAGGCGGCGTGTTTGAGCAGCCGCTTAACATCATCAGGCACAACAGTATTAGCCCAACTTCGGGTTTGTTCATTGGCTGAGGTCCTTAGTTTTTTAATGGCGGCTCGCTGATCGGCAAGCTGGCGATCAATCTCAGCCTTGGCTTTAGCAGTTTGTTCATTGAGCTCTAAGGCAAAGGCGTAATCCTTAGCAAGCCTGTCACGTTCGATGGCCTGCGCTTGCAGTTCATCGGTAACGACTGTGAGATCATCTTGCAGCATGCGCAGGTTAACGGCGGCCGTTTCGAGCTGCGAGTTTTTTAACGCGAGGTCAGCTTTAACGGCGGTGAGGCTAAGGCCAAGTAGCGTTATCACTATGATGAGCGCAGCAATCAAATACAGGTGCAGCGAGCCCGTGGCATTAATGATTTTATTCCACATATAAATCCTTTAAGCAGATTGATTGCTCTTTTGCGCGGCGTTCGATTAAGCCAGGCTGCTTAATGTCACGCGCATAGACAAACCCATTACAACCCTTTTTTCCGCAAGCCTCGGTGAGCTGGTAACAAGCGGCCACCCTTTCGCCGCGCAGTAACAGCTTGCGCAAGGTGGAGGTTTGAAAGTTACCCGCACCAAAGTTATAAATCAGACTGAGGTAAGCAGCGTGCTCACCTTCAGTAAGTTGCACCGGATACGTTAGCCGCCGCAGCTGCCGATCGGCTTTACCTAAATCCTTGGCGAACATTTCAATGCATTGCTGCTCGCTAAAAAACTGGTTTAGCTCAAGCTCGGTGCCAGTGTGGCCAAAGCAAGCAGTGATAACTTCCACCGGATCAAGATAGGTGTGCAGAACAGGCTCGCCGTTCGGCGCTTCAGCGGGGGCAATCAAATTAGCCCCCGCCAGTGCGACAGCAGAAGAAAGCCCCAGTGCCACGAGCTTTTGCTTTAATGGCATAGATCAGTCTCCTTTAAAATGAGGTTAGCCTTAGCGCGGCCAACGGTTAGATCAACGGTGAGGTAGCCGCCTCTAACAGCTGATGTTTTTAGTGTCTTTCAACGTCCGTAGCGATCATGTCAAACACCACGGCAACACATACCCACCACGACCACCATTGCAGCGGCCGCTTTTTTTCAGCGGGGGGTTAGCTAACGAACAGCTATTTGGATGTTTGCGAACAAGAAATAGCGCCAAATAAAAAGGGCCCCTAAAAGGAGCCCTTGGCAGACAAATAACGTGCGACTGAATAAATGTAACCTTAGCAAGCGTATACAAATGTACTCGATTTTAAGGGCCTTGAAAGCGGCAAATGTGCCGCATAAAGCGACAAAAGTGCCGTTTCGGAATTTGTAAATATGTGATACGTGAAAACTTAATCACAGAGGATTTATTGTTTTACTTATCACTTAAGTGATTTACGCTCAATTTCGACCAATCTAAAAGCTGCGCTCATATTGCCAATTGAAGTTATTGACTTGAATGCAAATATCCAGAAAATGAACGAACCCAAAATACTCAATGATGCCCACATGATTCCAATCAAACCATACGACTCAAAGAGCTTAGGCACAGTAAACCAGCTGCCGTCATCATAAACATAAACGAAAGGAGCTATGGCATATGTCCCTATAATGCCAAAAATCACATAACACGAGAGAAGCAATAAATCTCTTGCATACACCTTCCGCTTCCAAATGGGTATTGACCAATAACATCCATTAAGAGTTATCGAATTCAGATTATTAGATAGTTTTAAATAAGCCTTTCCCTTCACAAAAAGTTCGAATGCACGGCTCGGATTTGAATACCTTAGCAAAACGTTGATCTCGTCGTAAGTGAGCTTACATCGATACATCAAGCTAAAAACATGCTCAGTGAGGAATCTTTGCTTCAGACTTGGTTTATGAAGATTGGCACTCAAAGTAGACAGAACGATTTCGAGATTTTTATGGTTAAACTTATGTCTTTCAAAATGAAGATAAGAAATTAGCTTAGCAACTGTGACAAACGCAGCAAGGATAGCGAACATCGTAGTTGGACTTAGCCAAGTAATGGCCTCTGGTATGGCAGCAGCATTTGGCATTCAAAACCTCTGTATGTTTGTTCTACGCACTTATAGGATCAAAAGTTGGTATATTAGATCCCTGTCGATCTACTAATAACAGCACATGCATTACAAACAATTTTAAGAAAAATATCAATTGGTTAGTAGGGATTTCTAAGCGGGTGTTGGAAGGGTGTTTTAGGTGGCTCATAAAACAACAACCAACCTCCCCAAAATTCTCATATGTAGTGAAGCATTGCGCGTCACTGCCCCCGCAGTGAAGCGAGCCAGAAGGACCCAATAAAAAAGCGCCCCAAATAGGAGCGCTTCTCATTTAGTAGAGGCATTTGAACTATCTTATATAACCTAGAGAGCGCAATCTAATTTCTAAAGATTGTTCAGACACATCAAATCTAGGTGCTAGCTTAGATAACACTTCATTTACCGTAGCTTTTTTAGTTTCTTTCTTTAACTGTTCAACTAATTTGTTCACTTCTCTATTAATAAGTTCTTTAGGCATCAACAGTTGAGCAGCAAACTTGTTTGCTCTAGTTTCCTTAAAACTTGATGAACCATCCCGATGAAGCTTTTCTACTATCAACTCTTCTCTAGAAGGGTCTGCTAAATTAGGTACTACATCAAAAATTAGGTGCCCTAACTCATGAGCCAAAGTGAAACGTTGCCTCACTGAACATTCAGATGGATTAACCCAGATGTTAACATTACTTAGTTCATCATTCTTGTTACGAATAACTTGAATAAATCCGGATTTATCCCAATCTTCAAAAGATAAACTATTAGAATAGTTCACATTTTTTATTTTCCCAACAATATGTTCTAAATTAATTGGTAGTTCAACATCATTAATCTCTTTGACATCAAACACCATTTTTAAGAAGGATGTCGCTGAATCGACACGATTTAAATTGTTTAAAGTCAACTTTTTATCGCTCATCATTACCCTCCTCAGTTAATATAGAACGGAACACATCGATCTGTTCAGTTCCCATGTGTTCATTGATAGCATTTTGAATATCAAATTCTTGCTCTCGTCTTATATCAATTTTTATATTATCAGCTAGTTCCAGCAAAATATTTTTTACTCGAACATCATCAAATGCATTCACAACTAAACTTCTCAAAGCATCATCAGTATCTAATTGTTGGTTAATTTTAGCCTTAACATCGTCAACGACTTCGCATACCTCGCGCTTTTTGTATCTAGAAATTAAAAAAATTGACAGAATACCAGCTAAGCCCAAAACAATTGTCAACCCTAAAGCCCAATTACTATACAACTGATTTGTTGCTTCGAACATTTGTTGTTGTTGTGTAACAATCTTACTATCATATTCAAGATGAGTCTGAAGTTTACTATCATAAATATTCTGAAGATTTGATATACCTGATTGTAGGACAATCAAACTACTTTGATGTTCCTGAACTTTATCATCCAGGCCTTTTTGTTCATTTTTAAGTAGCGATAGCTCACGTCTTAAACAATCATTTTCTGCTAGGAGTAAGTGAGTTACGTTTTGTAAAGACTCCGGTTTTGAAACAATATCGCTATAAAAACCACACACATCTCTATTACGCCCACCTTCCATCAAAACTCCACTAACAAAGTAATGCCTAACAGTATATTGAGTAATAGTACTCTATGTTGTTGCTACACAGTAACACATTTTAGTTAATCAAACTTGGGATTCTACTCTCCATCACCCACCTCACTTTACTAATTGAATCTCAGCCCTTCTCAACCAATACACATACGACTTCTTACTGTCGAATCCCATCAATGCCCACTGGCCTTTGCACACGTAGCAGGTGCGAATCGCCCGAATACAATTTGGCGATAAGCACTCAATCATCCTATCGAACTGGACCACATGCTTAGGAACGCTCAACTCCCTAACCAACGCACCACCATAAACCTGCACCTCACCTAACTTATCGCAAGCACTGCGATTAGTGAAACCTTTACCGAGTTCTTGGAACGCCCAATAACGCCCCCAGGCATTGAGCCCAGCACGAAGGGCTTTCATGTTGACCAAGTCATCACGCCCATCGGCAACCAATGTCACTCTTAAATTAGATGGTCTCATTCGCTACCTCCGTGATCTGCTCAATCGATAAATGAAAAACATCATCCAAGATGGCAAGAAAATGGTTAGAAGGAACATTGCTTTTGCCGCTCTCCCATCGCTGATAAGTACGGCGATCCACTCCGTAAATCTCAGCCACTTCATGCTGACTAAAGCCCCTGATACCACGCCCAGTTTTTAGAATGATTGCTGACCGATTGCTCATAAAACCACCTTATTTAGTGCCATTGCATACTCTTGTAAGGCTGATGCAACGATCATCACAGCCACCCACTCGCACCAAGGGTTTGAGCACTCCCAACATTCTCAGACGATCTAGGGATTATCTCGGGCGCAACCTCACTAAAACCGAGCGAAATTAAATGCGCGTGATACGCATCAAGCGCACTCAACATGCCCTTATCCAACGTCGAATGAACATAGGTACGCAAAAGCACAGGCAAGGCATGATTAAGCAACCGCTCACCCACCATAGTATCCACGCCCATGTCTTGGATAATCGTCCGGCAAAGCTTGCGCAAATCATGCGAGGTAAACTCCTTAAACCGAATCGTCTCACTCCAATAATGCGCAGTGCGCTGGCTAATAGCGCCAACATCACCCGCAAACAAAAACGCCCGCTTACCCACATTTTTAAGCTGCCACTGCAAATAATGCTGGATCAGCGCCTTAGCCGTAGGCGTTAACGGTAACCGGTGCTCTTGGCGGTTCTTCGCGTTCGCCGCAGGAATAAACCAAAACTCACCCGCAAAATGCTCCCATCGTGCCAAACGGGTTTCACCAATGCGCGTGCCGAACATCAGCATCAACATAAACAACATCGCCACCGGCATAAATGCATCCCGCAACGCCACAAACAACGGCCCTAAGTCCGACTCCATCAACCGCGTATCAGGCTTAGGTGATAAGGTTAAACTCATCGTCACTCGATACCCCATCAGAGGATTAAGCAATAACAACCTAAAATCCGCCGCCAAACTCAACGCCCGCTTAAGCACATTCACACTCAAACGAATGTAATGCGGCGCATAACCCTCATTCAGCATCAGCTTCACCAACGCACTATCAACCACCAAAAACGACAACTCAGCCAAGGCCACATACCCCAACTTAGGCAACAACTGCTTACGCATAATCGACCTACAGTTATCGCGCCAGCTCGGGCTTAAGGTCGTATTGCCATCCAAATAATCCCCATACCACAACAGCAAATCAGTCACAGTCGCAAACTCACCGCGCAACACATCCGCGCCCGCACTACGCTTAGCCAGCATCACAGGTAAATCCGCCAAAAACGTCTTAATGCACATGCTCGGCCACACGCCTTGCTTCTTCCAAACGGTTTTATCGCCCTCATTAATAACCAAATGCACGCTCGCCTTCGTCCTATCCGCCGTTGCCCGTAAACGCAGCTCAGGAAACTGCGGGTCCCTAAAATCCCGAGTCAAACCGCCACGTAACCAACGGCGCAGTGCTGCATCGTTCAACTTACCCACCTCAACCCCGCTAGCAGCCATCGTTTGCCCCCTTAAGCCCTAGGTTTGCCCGTAAATTGGCAATAATCGATTTTGCCTTTGCCGCCTCAGTGGGCCGCGTCACCGTTTCAGGTAATGCCTTTGGCAATTCCACATCGGTCAACTCGCCACGGCTAAAGCGCCTGCATAACACTTTGTAATTGCGCTCAAACGTCATCAACACGTCCTTTTCGAGCCCAGTCGCAAACATCCAACTGCCCGTCTCGCGCACCGCTAAGCGCACCACATCATGGCTCCACGTATGCTTGTCAGGGTGATGGTAATGGCGCGCAGCCTCCTTAAACGCGGCTTCCAGCTTAGGCAGCCCCAAATCACAGGCAGTGGGTTGGCACCAAAGCGCAAACTGGCGCGGTGTCGGCCAAAACTGCCTATCGCCCTGCTCGCGTCTAGCGCGATTCAGCCCCGCTTGCACTTGCTCGCGGCTCGCAATCCCCTGCGCGGCCAAGGTTTTAAGCCACTCGCCTTTGTGGGTCGCTTCGTCCTCAGGCCGTGGCGCACTCACCGGAAACAACACCCGCAACTTGCTAAACACGCTGTCCACAATCGCCATATCCATTGCCGTCGGCTCGGGTTGCGCCACCCGCGCGCCCTGCCCAACCAGCGGCTGGCGGATTAAGGTCTGCAGTGATTTCATGCTCGTATTTTGCTTGGCAGTCATATCAAAGGATCCTCAGGGTCATACACCGCATGGCGCCAATCCACTTGCCCAACGGCGGCGGCCATCGGTCTTGGCAACGGTGTTAGCCAATGGCGTTCGCGGATAAATTTGGTAATGCCGAGCACAAACTGGCCGTTAGCGCTAAAGCCCCAACTCGCATCCAGCGCCGCAGCCTCCTTCAACCAGCTCACCGCCAACACACAATCGGCATCAGTCAGCTTTTCACCCTTCCACGCTTTCCACGCAGCCGAATCCGACCCGCCTTTGCGATGGGCGGGATACGCTTTAAAAAACGCATTGAAAACCGACTTAGCACTCGTTGCTGGACAACTATCTTTTAAAGATTCATTGATAGGTTCAAAAGAGTGATAGATTCCGGTGCTATCTGGTGGCACAGGGGGTGTGCTATCTGGTGGCATACCTATGCTATCTGGTGGCACCCCTTCGGTGCTATCTGCTAGCACAGGGGGTGCTACCTCGTAGCAGATTGAAATCGTGTAAATATTGGTTAAATTTCCCTTAGGTCCCTTACGATTTTTAATCGACACAAAACCCATATCAACCAAGGCCGCAATATGCTTTCTCACAGTGCTATGACCAATCTCGCACTGATCTGCAATATGCTGATGGCTCGGCCAACACTCACCATTATCGTTTGCGTTGTCGGCCAGCTTAATCAACACCAGCTTACGCAGTGGATTACCCACCTTGGCCTTCATCGCTTTAACCATCAATTCCATGCTCATAAGCCACCGCCTAACTGCGCGACAGCCAGCACAAAATTGACGAAATCATCATGTATACGTAACATGTAATCGCCTCTCTTAGGTATTAAGCCCGCGCTCAGTCGCCAAACTTTAGCGGGCTTTCTTATTTCAACTTCAACCCTTTATGTTTTGTCACATCATCAATACTCAGCCATCCAAGTGATAAATATCCCGCGCCAAGTTAGTGCGTAACTGGCTATAAATATCGCGCCGCTTGATATGCTTGGCCTGATTAACGGGGTCAATCCGCGTCACCTCAATCGAACGCTCGGCGCGCATTTCTTCCATCTGCAAGTAACCCAAAAACCAATCCACGCACACCCGCGGTAACATCAAGCTGCCTTCATCGCCTAAAATCACCCGATGCACCACTTTATTGGCGATCTCCACTAAGCTGACGTTATCTAACGCCTCTAACTCGGGTTGCGTTCGCAACAGCTCAACAATGCGGCCAACCTGCAAGCGGCTAAAATTATCCAACGTAGTAAAACCGTAAAAAGTCGCTAACTCGCGCCGTAAATCAACTTGGCACATAGGTAAGGTGTTTTTACTCAAGGCTGCCGCCTGCATCATCAGCACGTTAGACTGAGCAACCAATAACGCGACCTTTGAATCGACCGCTTCATCCTCTCGCCGCATATAATCTGCAAACGCTGGCGTAACAGGTTCATCATCACGATTCGCAACATCGCCATGCACCGAACACGCGGCGCCGCCCTCCAAACAACAGATTAAACATTCAGGATCAAACATATCGCCCCCCTTGCATGCCTTAAGCCGTGGTATCAAGGCCGACAATTGACCCAAAGCCCATGCTTACGTAACATGCTGTTGCCTAACTCAGGTATTAAGCCCGCTGCCTCCACAGCTCTAGCGGGCTTTCTTATCTCTACCGCTAATCAACATGCCAATCACTTCTCGACCGCGTATTGCGCCGCCTTACCGCCATGACTCGCTAAATACGGGTACGCCAGCTCTAACGCTGCCATGCTGGCTTGCGTGGTCGCCGCCGACTCTTTTAACTCGCGGTGCGCCGCCACTAACTGCTCGCGCTTGGGCTCATCGCCCAAATGGATCACCGCCACTTGCGCCTCGGCGTTCTCTTTGGTGAGCGACGCTGCCATATCGGCCACATGCAGCACATGGCCATCATTCATGCGGTCGGCAATGACCGTCACCCCTGTGCAACCAAATACATCGTTGAGATACTGCACCCGCAAATGCTCAGGCAATGCCGCTACCAGTGCTTGCTCAACATGAAACAAGCGATCCACCTGCGGATGCTGGCCCTCATACTGACCAAGCCAACGGAACAGCTTTTGGGCATTTATCCGCGCATCGTTGTGCACGTCTTGCGTGCTCGCAAAGCTAATGCCCTCCGCCGCTAACACCTCACTCAGCCCAAGGCGCTCAACCGCCGCAACAAAATCTATCGCCAGCGCAAAGCGCGTCATCTTGGGTAACTCCAACACCCGATGAATCGTTTTCATCAACAAATTCAAACGGCTATCTTTTTTACGTGAATGGGTTTTCATGTGTACTGTCCTCCTTCAACCTACAGTGAACCTAAGCCACACTCGCGGGCTTAGGGTTATCTAAAACAATGACGGGGTTAACTTTGAGTGCGCCATCAGTTAGGCGCTCAATTTGATAAGCGCGGAGTTCGGGTACGTCTTCACCCCACTGGCTAATTGCAGAAGGTTTGATGTTCAAAACCTGAGCTAGCTTGGTTTGAGAACCATAAAATTTGACGGCATCATCTTTTGTCATGGGTTGATCTCCACACTGAACAAATAAGTTTTCTTACACAATAGAAAGAAAGGAAACTTATGTCAACAAAAGATAAGATCACTTACATGAAAACACTCGGTCAGCGTATACGCGAAAAGCGTAAAGAATTAGGTATCACCCAAAAAGCACTTGGTGCTTTAGTTGGGGTTTCTGCTGTTGCAGTAACTCAGTGGGAAAAAGATGAGACCGCTCCAAAAGGAGCAAATTTATTTGCTCTGGCTAAATCATTGAAATGTGATCTCAGCTGGCTTCTAAATGGACAAATCGCGACAAAACCTGAATCGAATGCTGAATGGGCAGGTGGTTTTGATCTATGGGACAACGATAGTCCACTGGGTGAAGATGAAGTCGAAATCCCCTTTTACGTGGATATCGAACTCTCGGCTGGCGAAGGCATTGCAGAAGGTGTTGAATATAAAGGCCCTAAGCTCCGCTTTGCTAAAAGTAGCCTTAAGCGCCAAGGCGTAAACACAGATCATGCGGCCTGTGTCAAAGTGAATGGCAACAGCATGGAACCTGTATTACCCCACGGCTCAACGGTGGGCGTTGATACCTCAGCCACCGAGATCGTTGATGGTAAAATGTATGCCATTAACCACGATGGTATGATGCGCGTCAAAATGCTCTACAAACTCCCCGGTGGCGGCTTGCGTCTACGCAGCTACAACACCGATGAGTGGCCAGACGAGCACATCAATAACGAACAACTTAAAAATATTAAAGTCATCGGCAAAGTGTTTTGGTACTCAGTTCTGTTGTAAAGCATTTGCAACTCGAAAATAGCTTTCCCAACATATTGTTGAATATAACCCTGTTAAACAATTACGCTTATTAGCCAGATTCAGCTTAACTATTCTATTAGCAATAAAGTATGTAACGCCAAAAGCAGCGGTGCGAAGCATCCGCTGCCTTTTCTTGTTAGCTGTTACTTGCGAGAACTAAGTTATCTATATGTACAAATATCTTTGTGATTCCACCACTTATAGGGACTGATAGTGTAACTTCTACCATGTCATCAACTACATTAAGGTTTGTCGCGAGAATTAGAGTATCTCCAACCATGACATATGCGGATTTGTCATCTAGGCTATTTACTGCATTTCTGAATGTGCTCATTTTACTCTCCTTAGTTATTACACTTTCCAAGCGCCACTTTACATGCACTAATTTTCTTTGTGTCACCCGCTGCGGTCGACATGCAAGAGTCATAGGTGGTCAGGCATGCATCAGCTTTGGCTTGTTGAAAAGCACCAGCGACATTAGCGAGAGCTTTTTTGTCTAATTGCACTGCCGCTTTAACTGCTTCAGCCTTAGCCTTGTCGGCCTGCGCCTTCTCTTTTTCCGTATTGATCATTGCGGCAATTTGATCGACTATTTTGGCTTGGTCATCCCTGAATTCCTTATCGGTGATCCAGCCATTAGCTCTAGCTTTACAATTACTTGATATGAATTCTCTAGCCAACAACACAATTTGTGTTCGGCCTGCAAGCTCAAGGGCGGTAGTCGATGCATCAGAACTACCTTTTAGACCCAGCGCGTTAGACACACTCCCCGACGCACTATCGTCGCCTGTTGTTGAGGATGTTTCAGCTGATTGTGTATTTGATGCATCCAAGGCTAACTTTAAAGCGTTAGACATAGCAATGTCAGGAACAGGTTCAGAACACACTATATAATCTGCATTCTTTTTCCGGATGTCGATTGTTCGAAGGTTCGCCGGAATGGAATATAGATCACCATCAACCCCAATAGCCTCTGAAGATATTTGTTGTGGTTTCTGAGGTGATAATATAGAACAGCCGGATAAAGCTATGATACCTATCAAAGCAATTGTTTTTTTCATTTAACTTCTCCTTAAGTTGAAATGCTCTTATAAGACGAACCACTCAGTGATAGTAGAGCTATTCTCTCCTTTCGTCGAATTTTCAGTCTGATTCGACAGCTAACGCTTCGCTCAGCGGCTTTTTAGGAGCGCCAGCGAGTAAAAAGTCCGATGAAGCGACTTGTTAGATTTTCTAGACTCGATTCGTGTAACCTATAGACATATAAAATAGCGCTAGTGCCAATAATGAGATAACAAACAAAGTCTATGAGTTGATTGAACCCTATTGAATCCATCGCTGATATTTCAGTAGTGATTTTCGCAATTACTGAAAACACAATTAGGGAAGGGAAAAACAATGTGTAAAGTAACCACACCCAATTGGAAAATAGAGGATATTTACTTAAATATGTTTTACCTTCTCTGGTAAATGCTGATGAATCTGGGTAATGACTGCTCAATTGTTCTTCAAGTGAATGCAAATAACCATATTGTCGCTCAATCTCTAACACTACTTGAAAATAACGTGTCGAAAACCCAAGTAACAGCAACCACATTAAGGTAGAGATAAAATCAACATTATTCCCTACTTTAATTCCACTGACCTTAGCAACATACTCGTTAACTATTGTTGCTACGGTTTCAGCAGATGAAAGTTGTAGTGTGAAAACGGCCAAAATCACTAGCAAACCATAAAACAGCGTATCACGCTGTTTTATGGTTGTGCGATGAATATCAAAGCTATCTTTGTAGTGAGAACAAAGATTATTAAATTTAGCTTCTTCCATTATGCTTCATTTAACGCTTTTACAATTGCATCTCTGTTAAAAGACATAGCCCACTTTGCTCCTGCACCCAGAACTTCTTCAGGACTCTCATTTCCTTTATCCAGTTTTACTGCCACTAGTTTGTTTTTGTTGTCTTTGCTCTTTGCTACTTCAAAGTTCAACCAATTTTTGTATCCAATTTCTTCAGAATCTTCGTGTTTCTTATTCGCTTCTTTTCCGACCAATACAACTGTATATGTTGCACTATTGATTTTCTTGGTAAGAGCACCTTTAACCGTCGGTATCTTCCAGCTATTTATTTCTTTTGACGATAAATCACTAAATTTAAAGTCGAAGTCAGGATGAGCATCCCAAGCCTCCAGTAAAAATTTGTAATGTTTATCGTTGTCGTAATCAAAGCTTACAAATACTTTTTTCTTAGCCATTTTTCTTCCTTAAGTTTAGTAGGCACAAAGCCTGATAAAAATCTAACATTTTATTAGTGCGCATGCGCGTTTACCTCATTAGACCAGTGAAAACGCGCACAGTTAACTCTCTGTATGCAAAGAACTTATCAGCTTTTAATCAAATACACCATCCGGAAAAACGCGCATGCGCGTTTTCCAAACCTATTAACTAATTTGGGGTAAGCATATCCACATGATTTTAAATGGTTTATTAATTTTAGACTGGAAAAACGCGCAAATAAATGAGTTAAAAAACACTCAAAAACATTTAAATTTAAATACGACTGTATACCCATACATTGCTAGCCGCTTTACGGTAGGGCCAAACATTAGCCAAATACATGAGAATTTGTAGAGTAACAGGTGAGGGAATTTTCGATTGTTCTAACGAGCAAAAACACTTTTAGGGCATAAAAGAGCAATCTGTCTTACTCATTAAAAATAGCCTTATCTAGTTACACCATAAACCCTCCTTAGTTCAATCGCTTACTCTACCTCACCACTTGTTCAAAAAACCATCAAAACAAAAACACTTAAAAATAAGTTATCTTTCTAATTGACGAAAAAGATAAGTTAACTTATCTTTAGGCCTGTACCCACTACCGAGGACAGGGAAATGATTCTAGCGAAAGTTCACACCACACCTAAGCAACGCGATGAGTTTCGTCTACTAGTTGCAATACGTTTTGCAAGCTTGATGGCGCTGGCCAAGGGCCACACCGACCCGATGGATTGCCCACGGGTGCAAGCCCGATGCGCCGAACTGGTAAAGCATTTTGCCTATCACCACCCAAGCCCTGCGTTTTACCGCCAGTTCATCCGCCACACGGGCGAACTCGGGCTCAATTTCTGCCTGCGCTTCACTGAGCCCCAACAAGGTTTGTACGGCAAGGTGATGGTGTGGCGTAACGAACAGGCGGCCACTAACGTGCATCCGCTGCAACTCACCCAAGCGGAGCAACCAACATGAGCTGCATCAATACCGCGTTTTTGCTTATGGCCCAGTTCAACAAAGTGATAGTGCCACTGGATCAAATCAGCAAAGAGTATTTTGGCCTCGAACCGCGTACCGCGGCCAACTATGCCAAAGCCGGCCGCTTGCCCTTAGCCGCCTTTCGCACCGGTAACAGCAACAAAGCGCCTTGGATGGTCAATGTCACTGATCTTGCCGAATACCTCGACAAGCAACGCGACGCCGCCAAGCAAGATCAAATCAACTTAGCGTAATCAGCGGCTCAGTGGGGAGGTATCTATGTTTTTTGTTTACGGCGTGTCCATGACCTTAGCGAAAAATCAAGCGGCCAAAAAGTGCAGCACCTCAGTAGGTGCGCACCCTAACCGCCGTCAACTGAGCCCCGGCGAGTACCAAGCTAAGTTGGATGATATGGCGCAGCACTTGTTTGAAACCATGAAGCCACAACGCCTGTCGCATTCGTTATCGACGCCCGCGCTGTGCCAGCAATATATCGTGTTAGCCATGACCCAAGAAGCCCACCGCGATGTGCATATTCGCTATCACAAGCTGTCGGACAAGGTGAACCCCAAAACCAAGAAACCCATCATCAATCTGGTGGTGTTTAACGGCGAAGCCGCAGCTTAGCCCTGCTGATTCAAAAGGAAGGAATAGCGTATGAACCACTTACTCCCGGGCTTTGAATCAAAGCAGCGCGTTGCGTTATTGCTGTCACTCACCCGCATTAGTTCGCCCGAGGTGATTGCCGCGTTAACGCTGCATTACACCAGCGCCCTACCCGCCGAACGCGCGGCGGCTCGCCACGGTATTGAACTGTCGAACTTTATGCGCGGGCAAAAGAAGTTAGAGCAAATCGCCGCCACGGTCGAGGCCATTAAAGCCATCGACTGGGCCAAGCTGCAATCGGCTCATTTGCAATCAAGCCCTTTGCAACCGAAGCAGGTGGCCTAAATGACTCAATCAGCGGCGTTTCGCCATCTGTTAAATCATTACCGCAGCCATAAATTAAGCCTGTTACTCAAGGCCAAAACGGGCGACAGCATCAAAATCGCGCTGGCGCTCGGCGCGTTAGATTGCCTGTACTGGCAAGCATTGGGCAACGGCTTAACCAACCTCGCCAAGGGCATTAGCCGCACCATAGTGTATTCGTACCGATATCACCCAATGCGCCTGCCCTGCCACCCGCCTGTCAGCCAAACCAGCGACAACCAAAACAAGGAGGCGGCATGAATACATTCAGCACTAAAGCGGGCGTGGTCACGCTATCTAAGCCCTACTTCACCTTGATGTGCGATCTGCAACAAATCGAAGTGAAATACACCCCCAACAATTACCACGGCTGGGGCATTTGTAAGTCTTTTAACGCCATCGAGTGCAGCGACTTCGGCCAAGCCGACGCCGAAGTATTCGCACTCAACGCAGAATCAAAACTCAGGATAAAAGGAGAAGCAGCATGAACCCGATACAAGCAGCAACTGTAGAACGTGAAGAAGGTTATTGGACCCATCCTGATTTGCCCGAGTGGGATGAAGGCGTGACCCGCGCAGAGTGTAAAGCATGGGCGGCACGCCAAGGCGGCGAGTTTGTGGCGATTTGGTTTGAACTCGATGCGCCTGAAAACCTCATCGAGCGTTACTTTGACGAGGGCGATAACGATATCAGCGATTGGAACCCCGTTTGCGACAAGGCCGGCTCATTCTTGCTGAGTATTCACGACACCGAAGATGGCCCCGTCGCACTGTTTTTTGCACCGAAGGGCAAGGAAGCGGCGTGACGTATTGCATTTGCGGATTAAAACAGTTGGTTAAGATTTGTAAAGAACGAGACCAACTTTTTTAATACCATTTAAATACCTTGTTAGATTTCGTTTTTAACTAAACGTGAAAGATTTAACAAGTAAGATACTGTTTCTTCTCTAGTGAGCTGTCTATCCAAATCTAAAATTTTCCAATAAGGTGGTTTTGTTTTTGAAGGTTCGGAACAATGTATACCTAACGTTTTTAGAGTGTCAACGTCATACTTGGCGACAATAATCTTTGGTTTGCATGTGCTCCGAGTGAATACAGTTAGCCTTAGTTCACCAAAAATCACATCAAAGCCTATCATGCCATTATTTGGCAGAGTATTTGGGTTTAGTTTTGTAGTATCCACAGATATACCCAACTGCTCTAACTCTTCTTGTATATTGTCTAAAAACTCAAATGCATTTGCGGCTGTTAGCCCATCTATTTTATCTTGTGAGAATTCACCACTAATAGTTCTAACTGGCCGTTCTTTTATTTCCCATTTTGGAGGTGATAAAGCTCTAACTTTATCGACTAATCTGTCAACTTGCTCGTATACAGGCTCGTTTACATTAATTCGGAAAAACTCACAATTAAGCTCTGACTTTATATGTTCTTCACGAATAGCATCTTGCTCCATAGTGCGCTCATGAAATGGCTCGTCTATTTCCACAGCAATTTTTAATTCAGGTATATATCCATCAATATAGTATTGATTAACAGGGTATTGGGATAAAAGTTTTACATCTCTGAGTGCGTAGTGCAGAGCATACATAACCATTGACTCCCACCTTTTGTGGCTTGTTCTCGTATTATTAAAAATAAACTTTTCTACGGTGTTGCTCATTAATAAAACTCCAAAACATTGAAATATTTCACAGCCTGTTAACGTTTGATTCAGGTGCACCGCAGGTGTCACTTGGAACCACTTGTCAGGCAAACGCTACACTCAGTAAAATGACACGTCTTGTGCTATACACTTACCCCTAGATCTCAGCAATAAAAGGAACTTATCCGTTATTTAACAAATAAACCATGCGGAAAACACAGATACGCGAGTTCCAAACCTATTACATCAAGCAGTTGATAAATAAGTCATTTATTACAGATAGCATATAATGACACTAGCCCTGTAAACGAGCAAAACTATTTTGGTTTTATTTCGTGAAATGTGATCAAATCGATAATACTGTATACATAACAGCATCTAAGACTGAGTCGTTATGAATACAAAAGACAGTTTCTATGCTCGAATGTGAGGAATAGCAGCACGACAGGCAAGGCGGGGAACTGGTAGCTAAGTGAATAACTGACCGACTGTTTTCATTGGAATAAACATTCTTACACGACCGTTGATTTCACAAAGAACCTCGAAACCATACTTAGCGTAAAATGATTCAGCTTGGCCAGTTAAGCAATCGACCACAATGGCATAAGCTCGCATGTGAGCGTTAATTTCCCAAAGATATTCTAGTGCTTTGATTAAACTAGCTTTACCTAACCCATTACCATGAAACTCTTTATGGACAGCAAGTTGAGCAAGCAGAAAGACCGGAATGGGATAGCGTGGTAACTTTTTACCCATGGCTTGCGGCAAGGTATCACGGCAAATTGAACTTGGTGCGATAGTATAAAATGAGCAAATTGGATATTTTTGATTGGGTAATGGCGTAGCAGCAGGTAAAACCATTGTACGGCTTATACCTGCTTGCATGTGTTTCGCTGCTTGAGTTTGGATAAAATCGTTTAACTCTACTTCGCCACAGTCAAATGATGCTCTATCGTGTTGTGATTTATCCAATTCTTTGAAAGTTTTGGAATAACTCACTTAAACTCACCACGTTTAGTAAATGCTGCCGCTTCACGCAATGCCTTGTTCGGGGCCTTAGCCTCATCACAAGCCATTATGAATTGGTCGAATACATCAGCTTTAACCGTAATGCTTTCATGCTCAGCAATCACCTGAGTTGAATCTTCGTCCATTAAGCGAACAACGTATTCAGTTAAGCTTTTTAACCCAAGCAAAGCCGATGCTTTCTCAGCCTTAGCTTTGATCTCTTCATCCAAACGGATATCAAGTCTTGCAGTAGCCATAAAACCTCCTATCGTACGGAGTGAATCCGTAATGGATTGGAGTATAAAGTTTAAACAACCACAGCGCAACTTGTACGGACACAGTACGGATGCGATTTAAAGTTTGTATGGGGAGCTATCGCCTAAGGGACAGGAAACTCTACAACGTAAAACCCAACCAAGCCGACTTAACCAAAAACCTAAATTTTTACTAAATCTACCAAGAGCTTACGGTCCCTCTTAAGCGCCTTGTATGTTTAAAAACCACTTTCTTCAGCTCTTTGCTTTGCAAGCTTCAGAATATCATCGTATGAGTATTTTGATGTGTAATAAACGTGTTCCCAATGAGGAGGAACTTCGTTCATACGCACTTTATAACCATGTTCTTGTAATAGCTCTAATAGATAGCCCCTTTGGTTACGAGATATAGAGCCATTCCAATAGATTCCGTTTTCTTTAAGATCATTTAACGCCTGCTCTAACAAGTGAACTCTCGCATTCTCTTTTAAATCCATCCTGACCTCATATGCTGAATTATCAATTTAAACATTTTATTAGTGTCATGCGCGTTTACCTATTAGCCCAGTAAAAACATGCATCGTTAACCATTTGTATTTAAAATAATATATCAGCATATATTCAAATACACCATCAGAGAGAAACGCGCACAACTATTTTCATTTTATTCCGTAAAATGTGATCTAACTTAATAGTTCTTTATAAAAAATAGCATCTAGTGTGTGCCATCATGAATGCTAAAAGCTCGTATTTATAATCATATTCATGAAGAATACGCATGACTGGTGACAGCGTTATCACCACAAGATAGGAAATGATTTAGGACAACCCGAAGTCGCCACTGAGTCTGAGGGATCCCCACGAATTTAATAGCATGCTCGTGGATCCTTGATTAACGATTGTAGCGTCTTAATTCCTGCTCGCCAGTGAGACTTCAGCAGCCTCAAAAACTTATCTTTGTAAGCGCTTAGTCCTATAAATTGATTTGATAAAACATTACGGTGCTTGATTGAATTCGCTTGGTATTGTCTATGCTTATCAGCCGCTTTAACTGCCAATCCTAACAGGTATAGGGTAGAGTCTGAGGGATCCCACTTATCTTAGCCTGACACACTAAAAAATGGTCAATTCTACTCACTCCTCTCGAACTACAAAGCAGAAATTTGCACCACCATCTTGTAATAATATATAAAACAATCGCTTAAGATTTGGCATAGTTTTCGCTTATTGATGTTTAATTTCAAAAACTCATAAGGTTATTTCAATGAAAAAATTATCCGCTTTAGCCTTTCTGGCAACCGCACTGTTTATTGGGGCTCAAACTGTTCATGCTGAAGAGCCGGCGCAAATTATGTTGCTGGGCACTTTCCACTTTACTAACCCCGGTTTAGACACGGTAAAAACATCAGTGCTGGATGTTACCTCTGCTGACAGTCAGCAGTACTTACAAGCCTTTAGCCAAAAGATGGCGAAGGATTTTGCCCCGACAGATGTTTTACTGGAGTGTCCTATAAGCTTTCAGGGCAAGCTTAATGAGCAATATCAACAGTATTTAAAAGGCGAATTTACACTGCCAGTGAATGAGAGTTATCAACTCGGATTCAGGGTGGCTAAAGCCGCAGGCGGTAGCGCCGTTCGCTGCTTCGACGAGCAGGACATACATTGGAATGCTGAGCAGCTGTTTGAACAAATGCCAACAAAGGCACCGGCCATTCAAGCGGCTTTTGATACCTTGATTGCTGAGGTTACTGCCCAAAGTAACGAAATGCATCAGACATTGAGCATGGCAGGCGTGTTGCGTGCGATGAATTCAGAACAACAATATCGGCTGAATCAATCCATTTACTTACTCAGCAATGAAGTGGGTGCTGGGGATAACTTTGTTGGCGCAGATGCTTCGGCAAGTTGGTGGCACAGAAACTTTCGCATGTATGCCAACATTCAACTAGCGGCCAGCCCGGGCAAGCGAGTTTTGGTGATTGCTGGACAAGGCCATATTGCTGTTATCAAAGATTTTCTGGCCAATGACACTCAGCGCAAAGCGGTGTTTGTTGACAGTTTTTTCTAATATTCACGTATTTTACTCAACCAAGTTGCTGTGTTTTTGACCTGGTTGGGCAATGCTGCGGTTCTCGGTTTGAGTATTTACCTAACAGAATAACGGGTGGCAGTGAGACTTCAGCAGCCTCAAAGACTTATGTTTATCAGCCGCTTAACTGCCCTTTTAGCTGTATCCTTGGTGCTACGTAGTGATGTAGTACCAATAATATATGGGGTCAGAGTCTGACGGATCCCCACGAATTTAATAGCATGCTTGTGGCTCCCGAACTAAGCCTTGTAGTGTTTTGATTGCTACCTGCCAATGCAATTTCAACAGCTTCAAGTTCCTATCTTTGTATGCTCTCAAGCCTATGAATTGGTTTGAGAGTACGTTGCGGTGCTTTATTGAGTTAGCTTGATATTGCCAGTGTTTACCAGCAGCTTTCACCGCTAATCCTAAAAGATAAAGCACAAATTGAGACAAGCAGGCAATGAGTAGCAATACGCTGAGCCTGCTCACTACTCGGGTGCCGCTATCATTCATTTTTAGGCCTGTTTTAACATCTCTAAAGCTTTCCTCTATCTGCATTCTTGTGGCATAAATCTTAACGATTCTTTTAGCCTTAAAGTTTGAGTTACAAAGTGATGTCGCTAGTAACCAAGGTTCTTTTTCTCGCTCGGCACTCGTACGAGACTGCTTACTACGCCTGCTTTTATCACCTGTTGCGGTTCTATCTTTTCGTCCTTTAGGAGCGCGTTTGAAGATAACTAAACGAGAGCTGAAAGAAGTCTGCTCACCTAAAAGATATACGCCAAGGTTTTTGGCTATAGAGCTTGCTTGAGCGTAAAGCTTTTTGACTGGATACCACTGATGAACCGAACTTTTTCTGCAGTGTGTCCGATTTCTAAAGCGGCCTACATAATCCCAGCCAAGAGACAAAACCTGCTTAAACCAAGGAATACGAAAGCCTGCGTCAGTTACGATGATAGGCTTGCAGCCATTGGGCAACATAGCCTTTAATTTTGTCAGAAATAATAGGTGAGTTCTTGGTTTCTCTTTCTTATTAAGTGGGTGTATTGTACTGGTCCTCACTAACAGGTAAGTCATACGGGTATAAATGAACTCGATATCGCGATGTAAATAGGTGTTACTACAAAGCCTATCTACGCGTTTAATCTTATGTTTTTCCATGGCTTTGCTCTCAATCTCACGACCAAGCCCTGTGATTGATAATGCTCCACCATTCATTGAGCTTTCAATTGCAGAGAACAGACTTTGTCGGCGAGTTTTGTGCATTAACGGGGTGACAAGTGAGAGGCATTTTGATAAAACGTGTTTCGCATTCATGGCATTTACTCGTGGTAATTTTTGTTTGGCGATAAATTTGATCACCAAATGCCATGGATGTTCCTCAGTTTTTAACCTATCTCATTATTTTTATTCATTCTTTTGTGGGGATTCGTCAGCCACTGAGTTGAATATAAATAACCAAATTATCAAGTAATGCGTGAGATTCTCTGAGCCCCATAAACACAAAAGGCACCTAAACGGTGCCTTAATTTTAACAACTGCGATTACATAGCTTTTGCTTTACGACGTCCATGTATCTCAGGATCTTTGAATCTGTTCGCATCATCCAAATGCTTAGGGGCGGCATTTTTTAAGCCTTTTAAAGCCAAGTCTAATCGGCCATAGACTTTATCAACTGATAATGTTGCTTTCATAGCAGAGGCTTCGCTTTGTTTCATAGCCATACACCTCACAACGACATTACTAAAAACAATACTAATACAATAATTATCATGATGCGTGAAGCATGTGTTTAAGCTGCAGCTTTTAAAGTATCACACATTTCAATTACACGATTAGCTCGTGTAATTGCATCTTCAGCACTAGGCTTAGATATTTGGTCCGATTCGATGTCATAATCGGCTTTACATCGCATGTCTCTGGCAGATTTTAAAATATATGAGAGAGCTCTTAGTTGCCTTGAACAATGTGGTTCGCAACTGCCAGAAAATTCTAAATATTTTAAAAGACTCGCGTGAACTCCGCCATCAGAGTAATGTGGAATTTCATTTTCCAGAATAGCTAAAACAGAGTGGTACATTGAATAATAGGATCTACTAATACAATTCCTATAACCAATTTCAGAGCCTGTTGCCATGGAATCTTGTGCAGATGTTAAAAAACACTCACGACTAACTGGCATCAGTTTCCTCCTCCGCTTTCAAAACCAAGTCCTTTCCAAATATTTGAGACTGACTTAGCCTAACAAATTGGACTACAGCTGGTAACTTATCCAAATTCTTACTGATTAAATTGTCAATTAATGACATATTGACATCAAAAACCTCATCAGATGAATATTCTTCACAATCAAGAATATAACTAACTGATAAGTGATTGCTCTCCTTATTATGGCTTATTTTATTCCCAATAAGTTTACAACCATGCTCTTGCGCAGCCTCTAAAGCTGCTTCACTAAGCATCAAAAGCTGAGCTTTATCAATAAAATGCTCGCAAACAGTCTTCATCAAATCCATTTCTTTAGTAGCCTCTATGGTGACAGCTTTTTGATCTAACTTCTTCATTCGAGATAGTTGACCAAAAGTCCTCTCAGCAACTTCTACATCGAGAGTAAGGATATTTTCCAAGAAAAAAACATTGAGAAACTCATGATCACCGCAGTTAACAGAAATTGCGGTCCCATACTCATTTGCTTCTCGATATAATCCAAAGAACTGAAGTAATGAGTAATAATTTTTCTTTGTACTAAATCCGGCAAAATTGCTAGCTAAAGCATTTTTATAGCTTGAAAGAGCTTCTTCTTTGTTGCCTTGAATAGCATGTGCAAGACCAATCAGCTCACTTCTGATAGCGTAAGAATCAATTTTATCAACGTCAAACAGGAAGCGCCTAAACTCAAAGTCATTGAATTTATTTTTATTTTTAATACGACTACTAATTACATCAAAGTAATCCGACGCCTTAGAAACTGGTTGAGTCAATCAAAAGCTCCCTACTCACGTTAAAATTTAAGCTGTTCAAAAGATTTTCCAGCACTCGCTCTGGGCGCTGAATTATTACTCATCTACATAATTTGTGCAATTAAACTGCAAGTTCAAAATGTGAATACTAGTATTTATAGATTTTTATAGTTCAAAATTAATAACTTGGCAAATACTAAGTTTTGTTCAAACGAGAATTTGCATCTACTCTTAAGTATCCCTGACAAGTTGCAACTGTTTCGCGGCTTGTCACACCGATCAAATCCATTCAAAATCTTTATCATTCAAAGTTTTTTTGCAATTGCTCTATCTGCCGATCGATAGATGACACCAACGTGTCGGCCTCTTGCGCTGCAGCGACTTGTTCCTGAGCTAAGCTTTGCTGCCACGTTGCACCGGCTAGGTTGTTATTCGCATACCGCCGACTTTCACGTAAGTTACGTAAGCGCTGGTCACGCGCCGCAATCACCCGCTTGCGGTCAGCCTCAAGCCGAGTGATCTCTCGGGCAATGCGTTGTTTTTCGATATAGGTACTGATTTCTTTTTTCTTATCAGAAGTTGCGTTTGAACTAACGCTTGATTGAGAAATACTGTCACTGCTTTTAATAAAGCTACCGACGCCACTTAAATCAACTGGCTGACTGTTTTCATCGCAAGGATCGGCCTGATATTTTCCATCAGCACATTTATAGACTTCGGCAAAGGCCGAAAAAGTAGGACCGACCGTTAACACCAGCGCGAGTATTATTAAAGATTTTCTATCCATAGATCACCTCAATGTTTATTGAGTAATCATATCACCAGCGGGGAACCATAAAACAACTTTTTAAAATCGGTGATCCTATAGTGAACCACACTTTTAACCACCTTATATAAATCAAATGGTTAAATTAAAATCTTACCTATCCAGCATGGGCGCAATGGAAAAGGTGCGGTCGAGCAGTAAGCCATCATTAAGATTATTTTTCAACACGTTACTATCGACTCAAGTAATTAAAATTTGCCAGTAAGTTATCGCTTAGAAGGATAAATAACCTTAATTTAAGGCCGCAGATTACCAATAAACCTTAAGCTTAAAAATGGAAAAACAGTAAACGAGTTAACGTTTACTGTTTTATTGCCCCTCAGAGCTAGCGGATTATATCCTAAACTGACCACTTTGGGGAGTTTAAGCTGGAATTGAAGCCTGTCCCTGAGCCAAAACTATAGCTCGCTCCAACGCCTGAGTAAGTTATGGTAAATCCCCGTCAAATTAAACAACTCTTGTTCTGCCGTGGTTTGTGCTGTCAAAGATTGAATCGATTGATCAAGTTGAAATAGCAAACGGCGCTGACCTTCATCACGCACCATACTCTGCAACCACATAAAGGCAGCGGTACGCTCTCCCGAGGTTACAGGAGTTACCTGATGCAAACTCGTCGAGGGATACAAAACTAATGAGCCGGCAGCAAGCTTAATACTTTGCTGACCATAGGTATCTTGGATTACTAATTCGCCGCCCTGATAGCTTTCTGGTTCACTGAGAAACAAGGTCGCAGAAAGATCGGTACGCACCATACCCTCGTTTGTCGAGCGAATTGCATTATCAATATGATAACCAAAAGTTTCTCCGCCTTGATAACGGTTAAATAAGGGAGGATAAAACTGTAATGGCAAGGCCGCCGATACAAATAATGGATGGGCCAGTAAGCGTTCCATAATCAGCTCACCAATGCGAATAGCCACGGGATCGTCTTTGTTTAACTGTTGATTCCGTTTACGGGTTGTCGCCATTGCGCCAGAGGTTTGATTACCGTCTATCCAGCGGCGGGCATCTAACTGTTCGCGTAAGTGACTCACTTCTTGTTTTGAGAAAACATTAGGAATTTCAATCAGCATCTCAGGGTTCCATAGGGCAAAAATACAATATGACTTATAGCGTTTATAAAACATAAAAGGCAGCCCGAAGGCTGCCGTAACATTAGCTAATGCCTAACATTAAAAATGCATATCAGCACTTAACATGACCAAACGTCCAGGCGCCATGTTAGCAAAATGCGCGGTATAGGCTTTATCGTAATAACGCTCGTCCGTTAGGTTTTGCACATTCAAGCGCAACGTCAGAAAGTCATTCATCTTGTAAGATGAAACCACATCAAAACGCCAGTATGAAGGAATCGATAACGTATTGGCGGTATTACCGTAAACCTGCCCCATATAGTACGCGCCAGTTCCGACATTTAACTGTTCCGTAATGTCGTAAGTGGTAAACAAACTGATACTGTTTTTGGCCGTATTAGGGAAACGATTACCATCGTAAGCGGCATTAAATCCGTTACTTTCTAGGCTAGCATCAAGAAAGGTGTATCCACCAAATCCATGCCAATGCTCAGTGATATCACCTGAAAAACCAATTTCGAAGCCCTTCACTTTCTGCTCACCAACGTTTTCTTGCGGTGAATTGCGATCGGCAGAAGTCGCAACGCGAGCGTTGTTCTTCTCGATTTGGAATACTGAACCATTAAGCGATAAGCGGCCACTGAAGAAATCCCACTTAGTACCTAGCTCGTAACTTTCAGTATCTTCAGGCTTTAAATCTTCATTGTTACTACCAAGACGATCTGAACCATCGCCATTAGATGTTCCTGGCGGATTCGAAGATGTGCCCCACGCCGCATAGATACTGCCGTTGACTGCAGGTTTATACAGTACTGATAATTGGTAGTTTAAAAAGTCATCGTCATTGGATAGTGACGAAGTCGAGTTCTGTGCAGCAGTGCTGTAATCATCCCAGCGCACGCCGCCGTTAATCATCCAAGACTCATTCAACTCTATGGTATTAAAGGCATAAACTGAGCGAGTGTCCGTTTCAGTCACAGTGGCATCTGTTCCTAGCGTCACGCTGCCGACCCAAGGGTCGTGAGGATTAGGCTTCGATAGCAAAGTACAATTGTAATTAGCCAGCAGTGCATCATTACAACCCGCATTACGACCATTCCCCGTATCGACCGTATAACTTAAGTTGCTGGTGCGCTCGTTGCTAAACTCAGTACCAATCGCAAAACGGTTGGTGAATCCAGCTAGTTTAGCCTCACCCGCCAACTGTAATTGGGTTGCGAGCGTTTTAGTCACTGAGTGGCGCGATTTAGTATTACGCCAGACATAACCATTGGCGACATTGCCTGTCGTGTCATCGGGGTTGGTCACAATGTAATAATTGGTATTACGGCTATACACTGAGGTCGAGGTAAATTGCATGTCATTGTTGAAGTCATGACTTATCAGCACTGAAGCTGTGTCGTCATTATTATCGCGAAAATCCCGCGACAATAAGCCATAGAAGTTATTGGGATCTACATCGGCAGGCCTACCTGTCGCTTGATCATAGGGGATCCCATAGTCAGGTATGTCATGGTTTTCAAAATGATAGTATTCCAACGTCACCTTAGTGGGTGTCGTCAAACCAAAGGTCACTGAGGGTGCAATGCCCCAGCGATTACCAGAGACTTCATCACGACCCGGTGTATTGGCATCGTGCGCCATTAGATTCACCCGCACCGCAGCTTCATCTGCAATCACATGGTTAACGTCAAGGCTGGCGCGTTTTAAAGCATCAGTACCAATCGCCACATCCGCATTAATAAAATC
Organism: Shewanella sp. SP1S2-4; assembly: GCF_031932075.1. NCBI lineage: Bacteria > Pseudomonadati > Pseudomonadota > Gammaproteobacteria > Alteromonadales > Shewanellaceae > Shewanella > Shewanella sp. SP1S2-4. The sequence goes on along the minus strand of NZ_JAUOET010000013.1, from coordinate 39,767 downwards.
TTCAGCTTGCGCTTTTTTAGTCACGATATTGATACTACCGCCAACTGCACCACGGCCGTTATAAACAGAACTCGGCCCCTTTAGCACCTCAATTTGTTCGATGTTAAAAGTCTCACGGCTCTGGGAGCCCACATCCCGCATACCGTTAATAAACGTTGAAGATTGAGCGTCATAACCACGAATAAACGGCCTGTCACCATAGGGATTACCACCTTCACCCGTACCAAGCGTAATACCAGGTGTTGCACGCAGAGCATCAGTAAAACTTTGTGCCCCCATGTCTTTGATCAGATCTTGATTAATCACAGTGACAGTTTTAGCGCTATTGAGCAGATCATCAGTAAATTTACCGGATTGTACTTTGCGCGTGTTGTAGCCCAAATATTCGCCGTTAACCTCAATATGTTCGACTTTCTTACCAGCGACTTGTGCCTGCTCCGCTGCTATCGCAGGGGTAGCTGATATAGCCATACCTATAGTTAATGAACCTAAAACATGGGCGCCGAGTGCGACTCGGCCATTGCGGCGTTTTGCAAATTTCATTAAAAGCATTCCTGTTGCGGACTAAACCCTGTAACAGATGTCCCCCACCTGTTAATCGCCCGCTAATATATGTAAAATCATTTTTGTGATCAATAATTATTATCATTTACATTCAAGTTTAATGTAAATCACAGTTTCAGCTTTTATCATCGTTAAATGCTACAGGCATCATTTGAGCTAAATTTATGGTTAAAATTTAATAATTATTTGTAAATAAAGAAATTTAACATTTAAACTTTAAACGTCTACTGAAATGACCGTGATCCTCAATTTGCAGTATAATAACCAGCACTATCAGCCTTTAGATTGAAACTCATCTTCTAACCTGAGTGGATATCATGTAAAAATGTGCTGTTGCAGTATCGTTTTAAGCATTTTCATGGAAAGCTCTTTACGCTAAATAACAAGAAAATAGTGAAATTAACCTCACATTTCCATTTGTGTCATCTAAGCTGAAGAGTGTGATCAAGATTGCTGTCAATAAGCAACTTTTCTAATAGCCTTAAGCCATGCCATTACTCCATGGTTTAGGCTCAAAAGAGGACAAACTTAGGCATGAACGTTAATTTTATTAATCCTTTCCTCCAATCTCTGCTCAATGTCATCTCAACTATGGCGAGTATGGATTTGACGCCGGGCAAACCTCAAATCAAATCAGATAACTTAGCAAAGGGGGATGTGTCAGGCCTTATTGGACTCGTTGGCCCTCAAACAAAAGGATCACTATCGATTACCTTCGAACAAAAGCTAGTTTTGCAGATAATGCAGAATATGCTGGGCGAAAACCCGGGTAAAATTAACGAGGAAGTGACTGACTTAGTGGGTGAAATTACCAATATGGTGACTGGTGGCGCAAAAAATCTATTGGGTCAAAAAGGCTATGAATTTGAAATGGCCACCCCTATGGTCGTGTCAGGAAAAGGCCACACCATTTCCCATAAAGCCAATGGCACTAAGATTATTATGCCATTTACCAGCCCACATGGGACTGCTTATATCGAAATATGTTTTGAAAACTAATAACTTATAATGTACTAAGCCAAGATGGCTCAAATGGCATTAACGCTCCTGTCGCTCTGGTTCTTATGTTTCATTCGCTTATTTAAAGCCAGATAACAAAGATCAGAACGGCTGGTTTAACATCATCTGAATATGCCGCTACTGTTTATCTACTTTCTCATTTGTGTCTAAGACCTGTTCAACTCGCACGGCTCTATCCGTAAACATATCGAGTCACCCTGCCAACACATGAATACTTAAGTGAAATTCGCTTATCTAAGCCCTACTCGTTCAACAAATAACAAACTAGGGACTAGCAGGTAACAGGGTTTTATTCACTGCTGTCAGCCAATACAAGGATAATGCTAGTGATTCATCACGGAACTTTATTCTAGGATTACCACAAATAAAAAAAACGGTGTTTAAGACACCGTTTTTATAATGCTGCATTTTGAGCTTAACTCGCTTAAGCCAAGGCGGTTTATTTCACGAGACTAGGTCGACGAAACCATGCCTAGGAGAAGACGAAACCCGTGAGTCTAACTCATGGAGGTAACATCACGAGATAAAGCTATCAAAGCTCAACTAAGCCAAACAAACCGCGACTCTTGGAGTGAGCTTAGTGACTAATTCATAAGCGATAGTACCAATATGCTCAGCGACTTCTTCTACGGGTAATGCTTTACCCCACAACAAAGCGCTATCGCCAACCTTGTCCTGCGCATCTTGGCCTAAATCGACCGTCAACATGTCCATAGAGACGCGGCCAACAATAGGAACACGGCGACCATTGACCCACACAGGTGTACCTTCCGGTGCATTACGGGGATAACCATCACCATAACCAATTGCGACGACACCTAAACGAGTATCTTGCTTCGCGGTCCAAAAACAACCATAACCCACTGGCTGATTGGCTTTATGATCCCGCACCGCAATCAACTGTGATACCAGTTCCATCGCAGGTACGAGTCCGTGATTCGCACCGCAATCCCCCGTGACGGGTGAGACACCATAGAGGGCGATTCCTGGACGGATCCAATCGCCTTGGCTTTGCGGCCAATACAAGGCACCCGCGGAGTTGGCTAAGGTTCTAAATCCGGGCAAGCCAGCCGTTAAGCTATTAAAAGCCGCCATCTGCACTGAGGTATAACTATTATCAGGCTCATCTGCACAGGCAAAATGCGTCATTAAATGAATCGGTTTTGCCACATTGGGGCAGGCCATTAACCTTGCGTAAACCGTTGAAAATTGCTCAGGCGTAAAGCCTAAGCGGTGCATGCCTGAATCCACTTTCAGCCAAACAGTCACAGGCTTAGACAATACAGTTTGCTCCAACATCTCCAGCTGAGAACTATGGTGCACCACAGTGTCGATATCATGCCCGACGAGCAAAGGTAAATCAGTGGCACGGAAAAAACCTTCCAGCAATAACAAACGCGCTGTCACACCGCCCGCTCGTAATTCTAAGGCTTCATCTAATCGGGCTAAGCCAAAGCCATCGGCACTGACTAAACAATGGGCGACATTCAATAATCCATGGCCATAGCCGTTGGCTTTAACGACGGCCATCACGCGACTCGCTGGGGCCTGTTGACGCAACGCAGCGAGATTGGTTTGCAGTGCACTACTGCTAATTTCTGCTCGGGGAAAAGGGTTCAAAATTTACCTTGCTTACTCAGGAAATAAAAAGTCACGGAGATAAAAAATACATCAACACAGCACGTCTTCTGCATACGCAAATTTACTATTTTCAAACATGAATTTAGTCTTCTTCAAACTGAGGTCCGGCATAATTATCGAAGCGCGAAAATTGCCCTTGGAAGGTGAGTCGCACTCGACCAATCGGGCCGTTACGTTGCTTACCGATAATGATTTCAGCCGTACCTTTATCTTGAGAATCGTTGTTATACACTTCATCGCGATAAATAAACATGATGAGATCCGCATCTTGCTCGATAGCGCCCGATTCACGCAAATCCGAGTTTACCGGACGTTTATCGGCCCTTTGCTCGAGCGAGCGGTTAAGCTGCGACAGGGCAATAATCGGAATTTCCAACTCTTTAGCTAATGCCTTGAGCGAGCGTGAAATCTCAGAAATCTCTAAGGTACGGTTATCTTTCAAGGCGGGCACCTGCATTAACTGCAGGTAATCTATCATGATCATCGACAGGCCGCCGTATTCACGGGCGATACGACGCGCGCGGCTACGGACTTCAGTTGGCGTTAAGCCCGAACCATCATCGATATACATTTTGCCTTGCTCGAGCATAATCCCCATGGTCGATGAAACCCGCGCCCAATCCTCATCATCGAGCTGACCGGTACGGATTTTGGTTTGATCGACGCGACCCAAGGAGGCCAACATACGCATCATAATCTGTTCTGACGGCATCTCGAGACTGAAGATAAGCACAGGTTTGTCTTCATTCATTGCGGCTTGTTCGCACAAGTTCATCGCGAAGGTGGTTTTACCCATAGAAGGACGCGCCGCAACGATAATCAAGTCACCGGACTGGAAACCAGCGGTCATCTTATCCAAATCGTTAAAACCGCTCGACACCCCAGTCACACCGTTGTGGGGGTTATTGTAAAGCTGCTCAATCTTATCGACGGTTTTTTCTAGAATGGTTTTAATGCCTTCGGGACCTTCGTTGGCATTGGTTCGCATCTCAGCGATCTTAAAGACTTTACTCTCAGCAAGGTCGAGTAATTCACCCGAGTCGCGGCCTTCTGGGTTGTAACCCGCATCGGCAATTTCGTGCGCGACGCGGATCATGTCACGTACTACGGCACGTTCACGGACGATTTCAGCGTAGGATAAAATGTTGCCCGCACTGGGAGTATTTTTGGCAATTTCACCTAAATAGGCAAAACCACCGGCATCTTCTAATTGATTTTCAACTTCGAGCTGTTCAGAAACCGTGATCAAATCGATCGGCTGCCCCAAATCGACCAATCTGTGCATGGCAGAGAAGATCATCTTGTGTGAACGGGAGTAAAAGTCATCTTTTACGACGGCCTCAGCTACCCTGTCCCACGCTTCGGCATCTAACATCAAGCCGCCTAATACCGATTGTTCAGCCTCAATGGAATGCGGTGGCAGCTTGAGTCCATCAAGCTGCAAATCTCTTGGCTTACTTTTAGGCTTAAAAGCACCTTGTTGTGACATTAACGCTCCCGATTTCCAACAACTTAACAAAATATGATATAAAACCCGCGTCAAGCAAACAGGATGTTTACACTCGCCTGTTATCTCATTCCAACGGACACTCTAATAATCAATAAGGAAAGAACATGCGTATTGCATTGGTTGCGGCCTTAGTAATGACATCCGGCATAGCAACTGCCGACGAAGGACAATGGCAACCTTATCAAATGCCTTCTATTGCAGACAAACTCAGTGAACGCGGAATCGATATTCCTGCCGAAAAACTGGCCGATCTGACAAGTTATCCCATGAACGCCGTGGTAGGGCTGGGCTATTGTACCGCCAGTTTTGTCTCCCCCCAAGGGCTAGTTGTGACAAACCACCATTGTGCCTTCAAGGCGATACAATATAACACCAAGAAAGAACATAACTATCTCGAACAAGGCTTTTTAGCGACATCAATGGACAAGGAACCCTCTGCCGGTCCTAACGAACGTTTATACATCACAGAGGCAGTGACCGATGTCACCGCCCAAATCAATCAAGGCCTAAGCCAAGATCCGCTGAGCCGTTACGAAGACATTCAAAATCACAGCAAAGAACTGATCAAAAGCTGTGAAGCCGATGCGAACTATCGCTGTAATGTCCGCAGTTTCCATAACGGCTTAGAATATTACTTAATCAAACAATTGATGATCCGCGATGTACGCTTAGTCTATGCACCACCAGAAAGTGTCGGTGCCTTTGGCGGCGATATCGATAACTATGAATATCCACGCCACTCGGGTGATTTTGCCTTCCTGCGAGCTTACGTCGGAAAAGACGGCCAACCCGCTGCCTATAGCGACGATAACATCCCTTACAAGCCAAAGAGTTACCTTAAAATCAACGCCGATGGCGTGAAAGCCGGTGACGGCGTGTTCGTCGCAGGTTATCCAGGCTCTACCAGTCGCTATAACCTCACTAGTGAGCTTAAGTTTGCCAGCGACTGGCTGTATCCCACCCAAGCTAAACGCTATCAATTACAGATTGATACTATCGAGGCTATGGGACAGAAAGATGCCGACATCGCCATTAAGTACGCTGGCAATATGGCATCAATGGCCAACCGGATGAAAAAACTAAATGGCCTGTTAGCGGGTTTTAAAGCCACGGATATCGTGGGCATTAAACAAAGCCGAGAGGATAATTTTTTAGCTTGGCTTAAACAAAATCCTAAGCTAAATCAAAACCTCATCGCTGAGTTAGAAGTGCTACTTGCCGAGCAACAACAAGCGTTCCAAAGTAATTACTACTTTACTAATGCCCAATCAAGCACCCTGTTAACCGCAGCAAACAGCTTGTATCGTCTTGCGAAAGAAAAACAAAAGCCCGATGCCGAACGTGAACAAGGCTATCAAGAGCGTGATTTAGCGATGCTGAGCTCGCGTCTTAAACGTATCGATTCGAGTTTCGATGTCAAAGTCGATAAGACATTATGGCTACAAGATTTAAACGCTTACCTAGGCCAATCGAATCGCGTGGCAGCGCTCGATAAAATGTTAAGTGTAAACAGTAAAGACGTAGATCTTGCGGCTAAACTCGATGGTTTGTATTCACTCACTACGCTCACAGACCAAGCCCAACGTCTGGCGTGGATGAATGCCGATGTTAACGCCTTCGAAACCAGTGCCGATCCCTTTATTCGTTTAGCCGTAGCACTTTACGACACTAATATGGCGCAGGAAAAAACGGAAAAAATCTTAGACGGTAAGTTATCAACTGCTCGCCCAGACTATATGGCCGCAGTGATCGAATACTATAAAGCCAACAACTGGCCAGTCTACCCTGACGCCAACGGTACGCTGCGTATCAGCTACGGTATGGTCGATGGTTATCAATCACGTGATGCACTCTACAAACAGCCGTTTACTCGTCTAGATGGCATAGTCGCGAAACACACAGGCGTTGAGCCCTACAATGCACCGAAAAAGCTCCTCGATGCGATTGCCGAGCAGCGTTTTGGCAATCATTTAGTGAAGTCGGTTTATCAAGATCCTCGCGGCTGGATTTGCAGACTCTTCTCTTGCTTAGACAAACCCGAAGAATTTAACTCTGTACCGGTTAACTTCTTATCGAGCGTGGACACCACAGGCGGCAACTCCGGCTCACCAGTCTTCAACGGTAAAGGTGAGTTAGTAGGTCTTAACTTCGACTCCACCTACGAGGCGATCACTAAAGATTGGTTCTTCAACCCAAGCATCACCCGCGCAGTACACGTGGATATCCGCTATATCCTGTGGATGATGGACGAAGTCGACCATGCCGATAACCTAATCCAAGAACTGGATTTAGTCAGAAATTAATACCTTGAGCTAAATCCGTTGCTCTAAACCAAAAGCCGCTCACTGTTCTGCAGTAAGCGGCTTTTATTTGGGCTCGTATTTTAGCAGCGAATGCACTTTGAGATGATGAGATTGAATGAGTAGGCGCATATTACCTAGCGCTTAAATCCATCGCAGAGCCGATATCCAAACCTAAATACACCCAAATCATAAATTTCAGCCATAAAAAAACACCGCCGAGGCGGTGTCTTTTTATATTTAAAGCGAGTCGTAATTAAGCTTCTGCAACCACAGATACTTTAACAACAGCTTTAACTTCAGTGTGTAACTGAACTTCAACTTCGAAGTCGCCAGTAGTACGCAGAGCGCCTAATGGTAAACGAACTTCTGATTTAGCCAGCTCAACACCAGCAGCAGTCACTGCATCAGCGATGTCACGGTTGCCAACTGAACCAAACAGTTTGCCTTCATCACCAGCTTTAGAAGCGATTACAACAGCTTCCAGTGCAGTGATTTTCTCAGCACGTAGGTTAGCAGCAGCTAATTCAGCAGCTAATTTAGCTTCTAATTCAGCGCGACGAGCTTCAAATACTTTAACGTTGCTTTCGTTAGCAACAACAGCTTTACCTTGTGGCAAAAGGAAGTTACGTGCGTAACCAGCCTTAACTGATACTTGGTCACCCAAGTTGCCTAGGTTAGCGATTTTATCAAGCAGAATAACGTTCATTATCAAATCCTCTATATTCGATTAGGAATACTGCAATTACTGATGTAAATCAGTATATGGCAGTAGAGAAAGATAACGAGCACGCTTGATAGCGCGAGCTAGTTGGCGCTGATATTTAGCACTAGTACCAGTGATACGGCTAGGAACAATCTTGCCGCTTTCAGTGATGTAGTTCTTTAAAGTAACGATATCTTTGTAATCAATTTCTGCAACACCTTCAGCGGTGAAACGGCAGAACTTGCGACGACGGAAATAACGTGCCATGTTGACAGTCTCCTAAGTTTTCAATTCGACATTTTCGGCATGGATAACTAAGCGGTTTTGACCATTGCGCCCCTGTTGAAGCGTCATAAAGCCTTGCACTTGTACTTCCACACCTGCTTTCAGATCTTCTGCTACGCTTTCAAAGCGTGGGCCACTCAATATCACTTGAATTTGTACGTAGACGTTGCGGAACATATCTGCTTCATAACGCTGCGATTTGTGTTCCAACATTATCACACTGTGTGCAATACCTGCTGGGCTTTTAAAGCGTCTTGAACGAGTTATCGTTCCTGACAACACCAAGTTATTGGTGGTCACAGATTACCTTACTCAGCGATTTCTTCAGCGTGAGCTTCATCGTATGAGCGTTCGCCAGCTGGGCCACGACGTGAATCGCGCTCATCTCTAGCTTTAGCCATTGGAGATGCTTCAGTAACGGCAACTTTAGTACGCATTACCATGTTACGCAGAACTGCGTCGTTGAAACGGAAAGCTGTTTCTAGCTCTTCAATCGTCTCTGCTTTAGCTTCAACGTTCATCAGAACGTAGTGAGCTTTATGCAGATCAAGGATTGGGTAAGCCAGTTGACGACGGCCCCAATCTTCTAAACGGTGGATTGTGCCGTTAGCTTCGGTGATAACACCTGTGTAACGCTCAATCATACCTGGTACTTGTTCACTTTGATCTGGGTGAACCATAAATACGATTTCGTAATGACGCATTTATTGCTCCTTACGGTTATGTAGCCTCGGTATTGGCTCAGTCAAACCAAATGGAGGCAAGGAACGAAAAATAGTGACTGATTTGAGCGCGAGATAGTACAGAAAGCAAGCCAGAAACTCAAGCAATAACTTTGCCTCGCCAATCAATACAGGTATGATGGCGCTTCATCTACATTCGGACATCAGACATCGGCTAACCAAGAATAAACATAATGCTAAAAGTTATTGCGCCAATTTTTTTATTTTCCCTTTCATTTCCTGCGCTTGCGCTTGTTCCACCGGATTACCAGGAACCGCCCAGCGATTTTACCGCAGAAATCGAAGCGGGTTTGCAACTGAATACAGGCAATACCGAGTCCAGCAGTTTTAACGGTCGAACCCAACTGATTTACGACACCCAGCAAACCAAGCAAGAAGCCACGCTCAAAGCCTACTTTGCCTCAGAAAAAAGCAAGACAACTTCCGAAAAATACGAACTCCAACTCCAGTCGAACTATAAACTGACCAAAGGCTACATCTTCGGACGCGGTGATTTTACTTGGGATCAATTCGGTAGTTACACGCAAATCTCAACTATTTCTAGTGGTTACGGTTTTAATGCCATCAGCAGCTACAAGACCAAACTCAGTCTTGAAATCGGCCCCGGTTACCGATATAACTTACCTGCAGAATCTGTGGATATTCCCAATCCTGATGCTGAGAAAGACGTCATTTTGCGTACCGCTGCAAAGTTTTCTCAAAAACTGCAGGAATACAGCAGTCTCAATGCAGATTTAACTGCGGAAGTCGGCGAGAACAACAATACCCTCACCTTAGACATGAACTACAAGAATCTGGTGTTCCAAGATTGGGCGTTTAAAATCGGCATGAACATCAAATACACTGAAGTGGTACCAGAGGGTAGCCAACAGACAGATACCATCACCACCTTCAACCTGCTTTATACCTTTAGATAACCGCTTTAGATAATCCGTAGCAATACAAGCAAGTACACGTCGCCAAAGTCATCTTTGGCTGGCGGCGACGTTAAAGCTCCTCCGCCCTCGCCCAAGTTATTTCAGCATAATCTAAGAATTTTTTGAGCAAAAATGCGCAATTAATCAAGATTTACCAATAATTTGCAACACAACATAAACACCAACCCCTGATATACTCACGGTTTATTATCAATCTTGTTTGTGTTTTCGGAGTTGTATATGACTAATCCGCTGCGCACTTTCGCCTCTTTATATAGCACCACCTTGTTAATGGTACTGGCCGGCGGTTTGCTCACAACTTACCTTGGGCTCAGGCTCTCGGTGATGAACGTGCCACAGATATGGATAGGCGGCATGATGTCGGCCTATTATGTTGGCCTAGTGGCGGGCTCTAAGATTGGTCATAGACTTATTGCCCAAGTGGGCCATATCCGCGCCTTTGTTGCCAGTGCTGGCATAGTCGCCGCATCTGCATTGGGTCATGCACTTGTGGATGAACTAGCAGTTTGGCTGCTCCTCAGGCTCGTTGTCGGTATGGGCATGATGTGCCAATACATGGTGCTCGAAAGTTGGCTTAACGAACAGGCCGAAAGTAACCAAAGGGGTACAGTGTTCGCGAGTTATATGATCGTATCTTACTTCGGCTTGATCTTAGGCCAAGGCGCGATCAGTATCTTCCCCGAATTAGGTCTAGAACCGTTACTGCTTATCGCGATTTGTTTCTCACTCTGTATCGTACCTATTTCACTCACGCGTCGTCTTCACCCTGCGCCTTTGGTTCCTGCCCCACTCAAAATTGCCCATTACTGGAAAAAAGCGCCGCAAGCACTCACAACCATCGCAATTGGTAGCATGATAGTGGGTTCGTTTTATGGTCTCGCGCCCGCCTATGCGAGCAACTTAGGTTTACCGCCTGAAAAAGTTGCTACTTATATGACGGCAACGATTTTAGCGGGGTTACTGGCGCAATGGCCTATGGGGAAACTGTCCGACATTATGTCCCGCAGCCGCCTGATTCGTATTAACTGCATATTGCTTGGCATTTTAGCTTTAGCCATCGCCTTAACGCCCTATCATCCGGTGATTTCGCTGGTGATGACTTTCCTCTTCGGTATTTTAGGCTTCACCTTCTATCCCCTTGCTACAGCACTGGCGAACTCGCGAGTCGAACAGAATGAGCGGGTCGGTTTATCCGCCACTATCTTATTGACCTTCGGCTTAGGAGCCAGTATCGGTCCACTGATCGCCTCAACGTTAATGCAATGGTTTGGTAACAGCATGCTATATGGCTTTATGTCTGCCTGTACCTTAATCTTGTTTGTGCGGCTACGCTATGTACATGCACAACAAAAAGCCGAAACCAATGTCACCCAAGACTACATAATGGCGACGGGCGACTTAGTCTCTTCACCACTGGCGGCAGCGCTGGATCCACGAGTTGATGTCGAATCGATTCAAGAACATATGACACCCAGTGCTAACCTAGATGAAGCGGAATATGATTTAGGGGCTGATGGTGTCGATGACGATATTATCGACGCAAATGACAGTGATGAGGAGCAACTCGCCTTCAGTTTCGATATCGAGCAAGCAGAGCCTGAAGCCGTTCAAACGGATGAAGCCGATAGCCATCAGGTTAACCTAGACAAAGTACTGATATAAAAAGACCAATAAAAAGACCGATTAACTGTTTAAAGTTAATCGGTCTTTTTATTACTGCAAGTGCTGACTAAAACAAATAGTTACTGCAACAAATCGTTACTGCAAGCCTGACCGCATGTGCGAAATCAGGCAAGAGTGAGCGTATTAACTGCGGCGCTGACGCACAGCTTCAAATAAGCAAATACCGGTCGCAACCGATACGTTCAAGCTCGACACACTACCCGCCATAGGGATAGAGATCAGTGAATCACAAGACTCACGGCTTAAACGGCGTAAACCTTTATCTTCCGCGCCCATGGCAATCGCTAATGGCCCTTTAAGATCGGCTTGATAAAGCTCGCAATCTGCCTCGCCCGCCGTCCCCACAATCCATACACCTTTATCCTGCAGGTGACGCATAGTGCGCGCAAGATTAGTCACTTGGAATAAAGGCACTGTTTCCGCAGCGCCACATGCCACTTTACTCACAGTCGCCGTTAAGCCAACTGAATTGTCTTTAGGCACGATAATACCTTGTACGCCAGCCGCATCGGCATTACGTAGACAAGCGCCTAAGTTATGGGGATCCGTCACGCCATCCAAAATCAGCAGAAATGCTTGCTCAGTGTTAGCAAGCAGCACATCTAAATCTTGCTCATTCAACACTTTCGCCGCTTTAACGCGCGCGACTATACCTTGATGTTGGCTGCTTTCCGCTTTGTCATCCAAGGCTTTACGAGAAGCGACCTGAATCGTCGTGCCAAAAGCTTTGGCCTGATTGGCCAGCACAGTTAAGCGCTCATCGTCACGGCCTTGTAACAGCCATAACTCGATAATGCGCTCAGGGCTGTGTTTTAACAGGGCTTCAACTGCGTGGATCCCAAAAATAATATCTTGTTTTTTCATTTATTTCTTTCTCGTACTCCGCTTAGCGGCTTTTGGCTTTTTAGCCGGATCTTTTACTGCTGTTTTTTTCGCTTTATTGCCCGCTTTAGCCTTAGGTTTGGCTTTGCCAGCTTCAGCCTTAGCGCTAGGGGTTGCGGTTTTACCCGCTTTGCCTTGCTTAGCACCTTCGCGATTAACACGCTCACGGGCAGTCATCGGCTTATCACAGCTGGCAGATGCTTTACGCTTACCACCTTTGCCGTCATCACCCAGCATGACTAAATCAATCTGTCTGTCATCTAAGTTAACTGCAGCGACCTTAACCGTCACAGGATCGCCCACTTGATAGACTTGGCCTGTATGCTCACCGATAAGGCGTTGACGCATAGGGTCGAATTGGTAGTAATCGCTACCTAGACTTGAGATATGCACTAAGCCATCGATAAACAGCTCATTTAAGCGCACGAACAAACCAAAGCTCGTCACTGAGGCAATCACAGCTTCAAAGGTATCACCGACGTGATCTTGCATAAACTCGCACTTGAGCCAATCGCTAACATCGCGAGTCGCTTCATCGGCACGACGTTCTGTGGTCGAACACTCTTCGCCCAATTGGTCGAGCTCATCGAGTTGATAGTGATAGCCACCATCCTGCGTCCACTTTTCTGTGGCTTCGCCTCTTTCCTTCGCCAGTAAATATCGGATCACTCTATGTAACACTAGATCCGGATAACGGCGAATGGGCGAGGTAAAATGCGCATATTCTTCTAAGGCTAGACCGAAATGACCTTCGTTATCCGGAGTGTAAATGGCCTGACGCATAGAGCGCAGCAACATCACTTGGATAAGTTCAGCATCGGGACGGTCAGCAATTTGCAGCATAACGTTCTGGTAATCAGACGGCGTTGGCTCAAGACCACCAGTCATAGTCAAGCCACGCTCAGCAAGGAACTCTTTAAAGTTCGCCAATTTTTGCTCGGATGGCGCTTCATGCACACGATACAAGACTTCGCCTTTGTGTTTCTTCACAAACTTAGCTGCAGAAACGTTAGCTAAAATCATGCATTCTTCAATGATTTTATGGGCTTGATTACGGCCACGCGGTACGATTTTATCAATCTTGCGCTGCTCATTGAAAATGAACTGCGTTTCCATGGTTTCAAACGCAATCGCACCACGCTCGGCTCTTTGCTCATCTAGCGCTAAATACAATGACTGTAAACACTGTAGATGCGGGAACAAGGCTTCATGCTCAGGCGCAATTGGGCCGCCTTCTAACATCTCCGCCACTTGGGTATAAGTAAAACGGGCATGGGAATACATCACAGCCGGATAAAACTTATAACCCGACAACTTGCCTTTGGCAGACACTGTCATCTCGGCGACCATACATAAACGGTCGACGTGAGGATTAAGCGAACATAGGCCGTTGGAGATTTTCTCCGGCAGCATAGGGATCACTTGCGATGGGAAATACACTGAGTTACCACGGGCACGCGCTTCAGTATCTAAGGCTGAATCGGTGCGAACATAATAACTAACGTCAGCAATCGCAACCCATAAACGCCAGCCGCCACCGGCTTTTTTCTCCGCATACACGGCATCGTCAAAATCACGGGCGTCTTCGCCGTCGATAGTCACTAATGGCAGATGACGTAAATCCACACGGCCAACTTTATCGGCGTCGGTCACTTCATCGGGAATTCGGCGCAGTTTCTTCTCGATCACAGGTGACCAAGTATGGGGCAAGTCATAGTTACGCAGGGCGATTTCGATTTCCATCCCCGGCGCCATTTGCTTACCAAGCACTTCAGTCACTTTACCCGCAGCCTTAACAAAACGACCTGGGCGACGCGTTAATTCAACCACAACCACATCGCCTTGACGGGCGCCGTTGCGATCTTCATTCGCGACTAAGATTTCTTGAGTAATACGCTTATCATCGGCAATGACAAATGCCATACCGCTATCAACATGATAACGGCCGACAATCGCGGCACTGCGCGGCTGGATCAGACGCACCAAACGCGCTTCGCGACGGCCACGACGATCTGTGCCCGCTTTTTGCGCCAGCACTTTATCACCGTGGAAATACATCAGCATATCGCGGTTCGAAATAAATAAGTCATCACCGCCTTCATCGGGTTTGAAAAAGCCGAAGCCTTCTCTGTGTCCGAGTACAGTGCCGGGGATAAGATCCATTTTCTCGGGCAAGCCATAGCTCTGCCCACGGGTGAACACGAGTTCGCCATCGCGTTCCATCGCACGTAGGCGACGGCGCAGGGCCTCAAGTTGTTCTTCCTCTTGGATGTTTAACGCCGCGGCAATACTGTCACGAGTGATAGGTGATTTCTGAGAACGTAAGTAATCGATAATATACTCACGGCTTGGGATAGGGTTTTCGTACTTATCCTGTTCACGCTCAAAATGAGGGTCTTTGATCATTCCATATCCAAATAATGTGTCTCTAGATTAAGAGACCACTTAACGGGTTCGCAACTGTTCTTGCTGGGCCCGCGCCACTGCACTGGGGGGCATTTTAGCTGCTAACACCTGCAGTAAAGACAAGGCTTTTTTCTTCGTCGCCTCGTCCGCAAATACATCGTTATATAACCAGTGATAGGCCATCTCGTAATCCCTAGGACTACCATAACCTTCACCGAATAAACGCACTAACATCATACGAGCGGGTAAATCACCACTTGCAGCCGCAGGCAGTAAATAATGCACTGCTCTGTCTTTATTGCGGATGACAAATTTCCCACTCTGATAATACTCGGCAAGCTTTAACATCGCTTCTGAGCTACCTTGTTCGGCCGAGTCACGTAACAAAGCAATACCCTTCACAGGGTTTGCCTTTACACAGGTTCCATAATTGAGCATTTCGCCCCACAGGAATTGATATAAAGGCTGTTTTAAGACTTGGGCTCGCGCCTCAATGTCTTGGACTAACTGGCAATCATCACGCTTCACTTTCGCTAAATATTGATCGCTACGGATCAAATCAAGCAATTGATCTTGGCTATAAATATCCACCGCCTGCGTTTCAGCAAAGCACATTGAAGATACTAAGGGCAGTAGCGCAACTAGTGCTGTACGTAGCATAACGACTCTCAATGACAATAGGGTGAATACTTGCATCGGCAGTATAACCTATTTCTTGAGCTTGAGCTGAATTTCTAACCGCAGAATTAAACAGAGAAAGGCATAAAGAAGCAGAGAAAAAGGCCGTGAAACACGGCCTTAACAGGTCTTAATTGAACGGATTAACCAAAATCATGGTTTCGTTACGGTCAGGACCTGTAGAGATAATGTCGATTGGTGTTTCTAATAGCTCTTCAAGACGCTTGATATAATTGATCGCTGCCGGTGGCAGTTGCTCAATGGATGTCGCGCCAAAAGTCGACTCGCTCCAACCTGGCATAGTTTCATAAACAGGCGTAACCAGTTCATAACCTTCAGCCGCAAGCGGGGTCACTTTAGAGATAGTGCCATCAGGATTCTGATAACCCACACAAATTTTCACTTCTTTCAGACCATCAAGTACATCTAACTTAGTCAAGCAGAAGCCACTCACACTGTTGATTTGAACTGCGCGGCGCATTGCCACAGCATCCAACCAACCTGGACGACGCTTACGACCCGTTGTCGCACCAAACTCATGACCTTTAGTACCTAAATGATCACCAACTTCACATAATAGTTCAGTTGGGAATGGACCTGCACCCACGCGAGTGGTGTAAGCCTTCATGATACCTAAGACATAGTCTAAGTGACGTGGACCAAAACCTGAACCCGTCGCAACACCACCGGCAGTGGTATTTGAAGAGGTTACAAAAGGATAAGTTCCGTGGTCGATGTCGAGTAATGTACCTTGAGCGCCTTCGAACAGGATTGGCTCACCGGCTTTACGCGCAGTATCCAACAGTTCAGTCACGTCAACACACATGCTCTTCAGATAATCGGCCATAGCCAAAGCATCTGCTAGCGTTTGCTCGTAATCAACAGCTTCGACTTGATAGTACTCTGTCAGCATAAAGTTATGGTATTTCATAACTTCTTTCAGCTTTTCAGCAAACAGTTCAGCATTGAACAAGTCGCCTACTCGCAGACCGCGACGGGAGATCTTGTCTTCATACGCAGGTCCGATACCGCGGCCAGTTGTACCAATAGCTTTATTGCCACGTGCTTTTTCACGGGCGATATCTAAGGCGCAATGGAATGGTAGGATCAGCGGACACGCTTCAGAGATCAACAGACGTTCCTCAACAGGAACACCACGATCTTTCAGCATGTTGATCTCTTTCATCAGGGCGTCAGGTGCAAGCACCACACCGTTGCCAATAATGCATTTCACATTATCGCGCAGGATACCCGATGGGATCAGATGAAGAACGGTTTTATCACCATCGATAACCAAGGTATGACCAGCATTGTGGCCGCCTTGATAGCGAACTACATATTTTGCCTGTTCTGTTAGAAGGTCGACAATCTTACCTTTTCCTTCGTCACCCCATTGGGTGCCGAGAACAACTACGTTTTTGCCCATTATTTGCTGCAAGGTTGCGGTTAAAAAGGAATTTTAACAGATCTTAGTAAGCAAGGGCAAGCAGGCTGTTTTTTACGCAAAAATCACCAGAATCACCACTCCTACCGTGACTAATGCGCCACCGAGTCGCTGGATAACCTGCTGATTTTTATGGGAGAGTTCATTTAAATAACGACGCCACTTGTTCGGAAAGAGTAAGGGCCCGACGCCCTCTAAAAGTAATACAAGTGCCACTGCCAGCATAAAAACTTGAAAAGTCATGCGCACCTCAAACTCAGTCGTTCAATACACATTGATTGTATATCAGCCCACTCCAACAACAGAGTCTCTTCTTTAAATGAATTCGCCAGTACCGTAAATCTAGCCAATAAAAAACCCAGCATAGGCTGGGTTTTTTGATATTCCAAAAACGAATTAACGCTTAGAGAATTGTGGCTTACGACGTGCTTTACGTAGACCCACTTTCTTACGCTCAACTTTACGAGCGTCACGGGTAACGAAACCAGCAGAACGTAGTGATGGACGCAGTGCTTCATCTAATTGCATCAGAGCACGGGTAATACCGTGACGGATTGCGCCTGCTTGGCCAGTGATACCACCGCCTTTAACAGTTACATAGATGTCCAGCTTGTCAGTCATTTCAACTAACTCTAAAGGTTGACGAACAACCATACGAGCAGTTTCACGACCAAAATACTGATCCAAAGGACGTTGATTTACAACGATGTTGCCACTACCTGCTTTAGCGAAAACGCGAGCTGTAGAGGTTTTGCGACGGCCAGTGCCGTAGTACTGAGTTGCAGCCATTTGCTTAATCCCGTTTAGATATCAAGAACTTGAGGTTGTTGTGCAGTGTGGTTATGTTCTGCGCCAGCGTAAACTTTCAGTTTACGGAACATGGCACGGCCCAGAGGACCTTTTGGTAACATACCCTTAACTGCTTTCTCGATGATCATTTCTGGCTTTTGCGCTTGCAGCTTTTCAAAGCTGATTTGCTTAATGCCACCAGGGAAGCCTGAATGCGAGTAGTACGTTTTGCCTTTCGCTTTGTTACCAGTAACAGTCACTTTTTCAGCATTAACAACGATGATGTAATCACCGGTATCAACGTGTGGAGTGTATTCTGGCTTATGCTTACCGCGTAAACGGATAGCGATTTCAGTAGCGATACGACCTAAAGTTTTGCCGTCTGCATCAACGACGAACCAGTCACGAGTTACGGTTTCTGGTGTAGCAGTAAAAGTCTTCATTATTACAAAAACCCAAAGTTAATTTTCTGTCTCACATGCTGCCTGCATTTGCAAACAACACAAAATTGCCTTTTAGTACCCCTTCGAGCACTGACTTCGGCTTACAACTTCCGCCCAATTGGCGGAGTAACGTGGGCAGGTGGCGGAGTATAGACAAAGCTGAGTTAAAAATCACCTGATATTTTGATAAAAATTATAAAATATCGACCAATCTGGCTTGTCATCCTAAGGATTAACAAGCCACTGGCGATTTAACACGGGAGTTAAAGCAAAACTCTTGCGCCGCAGGGTTAAGGCAGGTGCTCTGTTTTCAAATAATCGTGGGATTGCATCTCAATAAGACGCGAGCGACAACGTCTAAATTCGAAGTTAAGCAAGCCATCGGCGTAGATATCTTCGAGTGGCACTTGAGCCGATACGATAAGCTTTACATTGCGCTCGTAAAACTCATCGACCATAGCTAAAAATCGTCTGGCGATATCATCACCGGTCAAAAATGCCCCCATTTGTTCAATACCGCTGACCAGCACAGTATGATAAATCCGCGCCAATTCCATGTAGTCACGCTGACTTCGTGGACCATCACACAGCGCTCTAAAATCGGCCAATAATACGCCCTGTGCTTGCTGACGAATACTGATGCTACGGCCTTCGATTTCAATATCGGCGGTATGCACCTCAGACTCAGGCGCTAACTGGCTAAAATAACGCATTAGATTGGCATCGGCTTGTGCATCTAACGGATGATGATAAATCTCCGCTTGCTCAAGGGTTCGCAGCCGATAGTCAATGCCAGAATCCACATTGAGTACTTCACAATGCTGATTAATTAAGGCTATCGCAGGTAAGAAACGTGCGCGCTGTAGGCCATTTTTATATAAGTCATCGGTGGTAATGTTAGACGTAGCAACCAGCACGACGCCTTCTTTAAATAGCGCTTGAAACAGCGTGCCTAACAACATGGCATCAGTAATATCTGAGACAAAGAATTCATCGAAGCAGATAACGCGATATTTCACGGCCATCTTTTTCGCAATCACCAGTAAGGGATCGCGCACGCCTTTCAGCTCATCTAAATCTAAATGTAGCTGATGCATGAAACGATGGAAGTGAGCCCGCAGCTTTTGATCGCCAGGCAAGGCATCAAAAAAAGTATCCATCAGATAGGTTTTACCGCGCCCCACACCGCCCCAAAGATACAGGCCTTTAGGTGAAGCAGGCGCCGATTTTAAGCCTAATGCACTAAACAATTTCCCTACGATAGAACTCGGCTCTTCCGCCGCCGTTAAGTCTTCATAGACACGTTGTAATGCTTTGACCGCAATTTCTTGGGCCGGATCATGGGAAAAACCGTCACGGGTAAGATCTTTTTGATAATGCTGCCAAGGGCTTAACTGAGGCACTTTTTAATTCTCTTATGTCCTTTATTAAAACTGCGATGATATTAGCACGGCCAATGTGGCGCAGGATATATTAATGCTGAACACGACATTTGCCTCAACGTTAAACAGCATACAAACGGCGAATAAACCTCTATGCTGTAGGTCATTTAAATCGGCAAAATTTGCTGATATCAGGGCTTGAAAATGAGTATTTTGCCCACAGTTTTCCACTCAGCAACGAGTATGAAACAGCCGATAAAATAGGCTCAAAAAAATTAACATTTGTTAATATGATGAACTTTTTCAATTAGGTGCGTGTCCGAATGGTTACCTAGGCAAATAGCCGGTACCGATACAGATTTGATCTGGCACTCGCACAATAGCTGATGCATTACATCCAGATCGTTCAACCCTTATTTGGAGTTATGAATAGATGAAAACAAAATTATCTGTACTTTCAGCCGCAATGTTAGCCGCGACCCTGACTATGATGCCTGTCGTCTCACAGGCCGCCATTCCACAGACGGTTGAGGGACAATCCATTCCAAGTCTTGCGCCCATGCTTGAGCGTACGACACCTGCTGTTGTGTCCGTAGCCGTTACGGGTACTCATGTTTCAAAACAAAGAGTGCCTGATGTTTTTCGTTACTTCTTTGGCCCCAATGCGCCACAGGAGCAAGTGCAGGAACGTCCTTTTAGAGGCTTAGGCTCAGGCGTTATTATTGACGCCGAAAAAGGCTACATAGTCACTAACAACCACGTGATTGACGGTGCTGATGATATTCAAGTTGGTCTACATGACGGTCGTGAAGTAAAGGCCAAACTCATTGGTACTGACTCAGAATCGGATATTGCATTGCTGCAAATTGAGGCAAAAAATCTTGTCGCAATCAAATCATCAAACTCTGACGACTTGCGTGTTGGTGACTTTGCCGTTGCCATTGGTAACCCCTTCGGTTTAGGGCAAACCGTGACTTCAGGTATTGTCAGTGCTTTAGGCCGTAGCGGTTTAGGCATAGAAATGCTGGAAAACTTTATTCAAACCGATGCCGCGATTAACAGTGGTAACTCGGGTGGTGCACTCGTTAACTTAAACGGGGAATTGATTGGGATTAACACCGCAATCGTAGCGCCGGGAGGTGGTAACGTTGGTATCGGCTTTGCGATCCCAGCCAATATGGTGAAAAACTTGGTCGCGCAAATTGCCGAACACGGTGAAGTACGCCGCGGAGTACTGGGGATTTCGGGACGCGATCTTGATAGCCAACTCGCCCAAGGCTTTGGTTTAGACACCCAGCACGGCGGCTTCGTGAATGAAGTCGCTAAAGACAGTGCCGCCGAGAAAGCCGGTATTAAAGCGGGTGATATCATTATCAGCGTCGATGGCCGTGGCATTAAGTCCTTCCAAGAACTGCGTGCCAAAGTCGCCACTATGGGCGCGGGTGCTAAGGTTGAACTAGGACTCATCCGCGACGGTGATAAGAAAACCGTTAAGGTGACCTTAGGTGAAGCAAGCCAAACCAGTGAATCTGCGGCGGGCGCCGTGCATCCTATGTTGCAAGGTGCATCCTTAGAAAACTCATCTAAGGGCATTGAAATAACCGATGTCGCCCAAGGTTCACCTGCGGCAATGAGTGGCTTGCAAAAAGGAGATGTGATTGTCGGTATTAACCGTACTGCCATTAAAGATCTTAAGGCACTTAAAGCACAGCTAAAAGATCAAGAAGGTGCGGTGGCACTGAAGATCATGCGTGATAAGAGCATGTTGTATTTAGTCCTACGTTAATCGACTAAATAGGTCATTTTTTCTGCCACACATAAGCATAGGGAGCTTAGGTTCCCTATGCTTACATAGATTAAACATGTTAATCTAACTCACCTTTTTCAAGATCCATCCTGCCATGACGATAAAAAACACACTATTATATCTCGGTAAAGCCACCCTTTTCGGTCTTATCATGGCGGCCATGTTTTTATTGGTAACCCGTTATTTCGATAACCAATCCCTCGGTAATAGCCTGCTACAAACCCGAGCCAACAACACAGTCGAGCTCTCCTTTGCCAAGGCGGTCCGCCGCGCAGCCCCTGCCGTTGTTAACATTTATAGCCTCAGCATAGATCAGAACCGCCCACTTAACTCGGGTTCGCTACAGGGCCTAGGTTCTGGGGTGATAATGAGTAAAGAAGGCTATATTCTCACGAATTATCATGTCATTAAAAAGGCCGACGAAATTGTTGTCGCCCTGCAAGATGGACGCAAATTTACCTCTGAAGTGGTTGGCTTCGATCCTGAAACCGATTTATCGGTGCTCAAGATTGAAGGCGATAACTTACCGATTGTCCCCGTTAACCTCGACAGTCCACCTCAAGTCGGTGATGTCGTGCTCGCCATTGGTAATCCCTACAATTTAGGCCAAACCATTACCCAAGGCATCATAAGTGCCACAGGTCGTAACGGCTTAAGTTCTGGTTACTTAGACTTTTTGCAAACCGATGCGGCGATTAATGCCGGTAACTCTGGAGGCGCGCTCATTGACACTAACGGCAGCCTTATCGGTATTAATACCGCAGCATTCCAAGTGGGTGAAGAAGGCGGCGGCCATGGGATTAACTTCGCTATCCCAATTAAATTGGCCCACAGCATTATGGGTAAGTTGATTAAAAACGGCCGCGTGATCCGTGGTGCTTTGGGTATTTCTGGCGAGCCAATTAACCCTGTTGTGGCGCAGATCCTTAATCTACCCGACCTAAAAGGTGTGCTTGTTACGGGTGTCGATCCTAATGGCCCAGCGGCGCGAGCCCTCTTAATGCCAAGGGATGTAATTATTAAATACGATGGTGAAGATGTGCCAGGTGTTGAAATGCTGATGGACCGCATCGCTGAAACCACACCGGGTAAGAAAGTAATGATGACTGTGATACGCCAAGGTAAACAACAGGAGTTTCCTGTGATTATCGATGAGAAGGTTGTGGTCGATAACTAGAGTCGCGCCCCTCATTGCATAGCACACTAAAACGCAGACAACAAAAAACCAGCTTTTAAGCTGGTTTTTTAATGGGTCGAGATTTAATCCCTCAGGCCTAACTCAATAGCTCAATAGCAGCTCAATAACTCGTTACTGAGTACGCACAACCTGCGCGCCTAAACCTTGGAACTTATTCTCAATGTGCTCGTAACCACGGTCTAAGTGATAGATACGATCGACAATCGTCTTACCATCGGCCACTAAACCCGCAATCACTAGACTCGCTGACGCGCGTAAATCCGTCGCCATCACCTGCGCACCACTTAAGGATTCAATCCCTTGGATGATGCAGGTATTACCTTCAAGCTCCATGGTTGCACCCATACGAATAAGCTCTGGTACGTGCATAAAGCGGTTTTCGAAGATGGTCTCGGTAATCGTTGCCGTGCCTTGCGCTAAGGCATTAAGCACACAGAACTGCGCCTGCATATCCGTTGGGAAACCGGGATAAGGTGCCGTCTTGATATTGACCGCCTTTGGACGCTTACCTTGCATATCGAGCTCAATCCAATCTTCGCCCGTCGTAATCTTAGCGCCCGCATCTTCAAGCTTAGCGATAACTGACTCAAGTGATGCAGGATCGGCTTTTAGGCAACGAATACGCCCACGAGTTACCGCAGCAGCAACCAGGAAGGAACCGGTCTCGATACGATCTGGCATCACGCGGTAATTACAGCCCTGTAAACGCTCAACCCCTTGAATACGCAAGGTTGCACTGCCTACGCCGGTGATTTTTGCACCCATAGCAATCAAGCAATTCGCCAAATCAATCACTTCAGGTTCGCGCGCCGCGTTTTCAATCACGGTTTCGCCATCGGCCAACGCCGCAGCCATCAGTAAGTTTTCAGTTGCGCCGACACTCACCATGTCCATGAAAATGTGTGCGCCCTTAAGACGACCATCAACACGGGCTTTAATATAGCCTTCTTTCACTTCAATCTTGGCCCCCATCATTTCGAGGCCATGTAAGTGTAAGTTCACCGGTCTTGCGCCAATGGCGCAGCCGCCTGGCAATGACACATCTGCGGTACCATAACGCGCCAATAACGGCCCTAAGATCAAGATAGACGCGCGCATGGTTTTCACGAGATCGTAGGGAGCGCAAAACTCATTTAGATTCGTGGTTGAAATGCGGATCTGTCCGTCGCCAAGCTCAGTCACTTCAGCACCGAGGCAGCGTAATAATTTACAGCTAGTAGTCACATCGCGAAGATTCGGCACGTTAGAAACCACAAAATCGGTTTCGGCCAATACGCCTGCCATCAGAATAGGCAGAGCCGCATTTTTAGCACCTGAAATGATTACATCACCGGCAAGCGGGGGGCTTGCCTGAATTGTTAGTTTATCCACTTTTCCTCACTAGCTAGGCATGTTGAAAACTTTTTCGCGTTTCCATTGAGTCGGCGTGAAAGTTTTGATCGTTAATGCATGTAATTCACCGCTGGCAATGTGTGCCGCCAACGGTGCATAAATGGCTTGTTGCTGTTTGACTCGGCTCATACCATCAAAGCATTCGCCTACGGCGATCACTTTATAATGGCTACCATCCGAGCTAGCGTGAACTTCTTCAAGCCCTAACGCATCACGTAAAATCTGTTCGATTAAGCTGCATTCCATGAAATCTATTACCCTATTCTCAATGCGCTTCTTCGGTAAAGAAGGCATGTAAATCATATAAATCGATGAGTTTTTTAAGTTGTGGTGAGGCAGAACTCAATTCAAGTTGGCTGCCATGTTCACGCACTAACGCCAGCAAAAATGCCATACCAGCACTATCACTGTATTCAAGCCCAGATAAAGACAATATCTGAGTAGACTCGCCCAGCAGTTGTTGCCGCTGTGGCCAAAGTGTAATGACATCGGCTTGGGTTATGCGCCCTTTGAGATGACAAACTGTGCCTTGTTGCACAAATTCAATCACGACTGCGACTTCCCTGATTTAGCCTTGATGGTCACTTTTTCTTTGGTACGATCTTCGAGCATCTTAATCACAGGATCGATACCCTGCTGGCGAATCAGATTCGAGATTTCAGACTGCTTAGAAGACAGTAAGCTCACACCTTCGGCGACTAAGTCGAATGCCTTCCATGAGTCATCTTTCAAACGGCGTGCCTTAAACAGCAGTTTGATTGGCGGCCGGCCGGCTTCGATGATCTGCACGTTCACATCGACCATTTTCTCTTTACTGAAATCAACCCCAGGTGAAAATTCCACTTTTTGATTGGTGTATTCAGTAAAAGCTTGGGCATAAGTCGACACTAAATAACCTTCAAAGGCATCGACGAAACGATTACGCTGATCTTCGGTTGAATCCTTAAGATATTGGCCTAAGACTTTGTAAGAAGCGTATTTATAATCAATATAAGGCATCAGCTCTTCACGAACGATCACCTTTAAATGATCTGAGTCAGCATCGATTAACGCTTTATCTTTATGAAAACGATCAAAGGTTTTATTAGCAACGGCTTTCACCATGGCATACGGGTCCTTAGTGTCGACTACCACATCGGCGGCGACAGCGCTCGTTGTCCCTAAAACCATCACTAACGGCAGTAAAAAACGAGATAAGTTTTTAAACATAGCGGTAACCCCTATTTATCCTTCGAACCCATACTATATAAGAACTGACCAATCAGTTCCTCCAATACTAATGCCGAGCGCGTGTCATCAATCTTGTCGCCATCTTTGAGCATACTGACATCATCGTCGACAAAACCCGGTGTTAACCCTAAGAATTGCTCGCCCAATAAACCCGAAGTTAAAATTGCTAAACTACTGGTTTCTGGGAATTTATCGTAACGTTTATCCATCACTAAGGTGACCACAGCCACTAACTTAACGGGATCTAAATCAATGCCACTGACGCGGCCAACCACAACACCGCCGACCTTAACGGGCGAACGTACCTTCAAGCCACCAATATTGGTGAAATTGGCTTTTATGGTATAAGTGCTATCGCTGCTTTTCACTTCAATATTGGCGACGTTAAAGACTAAGACCAAAAAAGCGGCCAATCCCGTTAAAAGAAACACACCCACTAATAATTCAATTTTTCGTGTCAACATGTTCGGCTACCACTCTGTTAATCCATCTTACCTGTGTCGAAATCCGCAGTGTTCCGTTAGCGGCCAAACATCAGGGCTGTCAGTAAAAAATCTAATGCCAATACAGCGAGGCTCGACTGAACCACAGTCTGAGTCGTTGCACGGCTGATGCCTTCCGGATTTGGGATCACTTGATAACCGCGATATAACGCAATCCAAGTCACCACTACGGCAAACACACCACTCTTGATCAGGCAGTTAACTATGTCCTGACGCCATTCGACCGACGCCTGCAGAATCGACCAAAACGCCCCGCTGTCGATTCCTTTCCATTCCACGCCCACAATGTGACCACCGTAAATACCCACAGCGGTAAACATTAACGCCAGCAATGGCATACTGATCACCCCAGCCCAAAAGCGCGGTGCAATAATCTGCCTTAATGGGTCGATAGCCATCATCTCTAAACTCGAGAGCTGCTCGGTACTTTTCATTAAACCAATTTCAGCGGTTAAGGCTGAGCCCGCACGTCCCGCAAACAAAAGTGCGGTAACCACGGGCCCTAACTCACGCAGTAAACTGAGCGCCACCATAGGGCCTAAGCTTTCTTCGGTGCCGAAGCCAACTAAGATGTTGTAGCCTTGCAGCGCCAACACCATGCCGATAAAAAGCCCTGAGACTAAAATAATCACCATAGATTGCACGCCGACCACATAAATCTGGCGCACTAATAGTGGAAAACCTTTGCGCACCCGTGGCCAGCGAAAAATCGCCCCCCACAACATGAGCCCTGCACGGCCAAAACCGAGCACTAACTCAATCGCGCTACGGCCCAAGTCGGCAATACTGTCTATTAACTTCACTTGCCAACTCCTTTTGCCATTAATTCTTGTTGGTAATCATTCGCCGGATAATGGAAGGGTACAGGGCCATCCGGTGCGCCTTGAATAAACTGTTTAAGTTGCGGATTGTCGGCGTACTTCAATTCTTCTGGCGTGCCATGGGCGATGACTTTTTTGTCGGCCACCACATACACATAATCGGCAATACCGAGGACTTCATCCACATCGTGGGAGACCACAATGGAGGTCAGATTCAGCGCATCGGATAACTCACGAATAAGCTTCACTAACACGCCCATAGAGATTGGATCTTGGCCGGCAAAAGGCTCATCGTACA
The DNA here is from genome assembly GCF_031932075.1 of Shewanella sp. SP1S2-4. Classification (NCBI taxonomy): domain Bacteria; kingdom Pseudomonadati; phylum Pseudomonadota; class Gammaproteobacteria; order Alteromonadales; family Shewanellaceae; genus Shewanella; species Shewanella sp. SP1S2-4. The sequence continues at coordinate 13,104 of NZ_JAUOET010000013.1, read as the reverse complement.
TCACCATTTCAGGCTCAAGCGCTATGGCTCTGGCCAATGCTGCGCGGCGTTGCATACCACCGGATAACTCACTTGGCATCATCTGGGCGGCGCCACGCAAGCCTACGGCTTCAAGCTTCATCAGCACGATAGTGCGAATAATGTCTTCTGGCAGACCAGAATGTTCGCGCAGCGCAAACGCCACGTTATCGAACACATTAATGTCGGTAAATAGCGCGCCACTTTGAAACAGCATGCTCATCCGCTTACGCAGGCTAAATAATTCATTGCGACTCACGCCATGGATATCGTGGCCATCAAATAGCACTTGTCCGTGGTCAGGCGTTAATTGGCCGCCGATCAACTTTAACAGGGTCGTTTTGCCTATGCCGCTCGGCCCCATGATCGCCGTCACCTTGCCCCTTGGAATGGACAGGCTAATATCTTCATATATCACACGCTGACCGCGGCTAAACCCCAAATTACGGATCTCAACCAACGGAGTTTGTTCTTGAGTCATGCTTGATTCCGACATTTGCAAAGAGGTGATCCTAGTCTTCCTAGACTGACCAATCGAAGAGCCGCAAATTGTACGTAATTGCGCTTTAACCTACAACCGAATCGACACTATCGCCCAGTGATACTTTCAATTTGCCTCATTTACAGCGAAAATGCGCCCTAAGTTTTCACTCTGCATAGGTAAAATGTTACTTAATGTTTTCAACCTAGTTGCATAATTGGCAATATTGGCTAATTCGTTCGCACTTAGCTCGCTCTTCGTCCACTTTTAAGGTGTGATAAGTCGATACACGAGTGTGAAATCGAGGCATCCCGTGCGGTAATCTCCACTGCGATACGGGATAAATCCATTGAAATAAACGACAAAGACGATGATATTGCTCAAGGCCTTCAGTTGCTTAACGGGTTATTGTGCATGCATAGCTGCCGCATCTGAACTTGACGAGTCAGATCAATCACTCTAGCCTGCCGCAATTGTTTTGTTGTTTTAGGAAACTCACCACAACGAGACATAAGCTAAATCGTCTGAAAACAAACTAAAACTTGGCAGAAAGCCTATTACATATCATCTTTATCGCGTACCAAATTGTGCTATTCCAATCCCATCATGGGGCGACAAAGACAATGCAAAAAGAGAGATAGACATGGTAGACAAATCACAACTGCGCCAATGGGGCTGTAAAGTTATCGACATTGAAAAGTCAGCCCTAGACAATCTTTATCAATATGTTGATTCGGCTGAATTTGCAGAAGCTTGCGAGTTGATCCTCAACTGCACAGGCAAAGTGATTGTCATGGGCATGGGCAAGTCGGGCCATATCGGCAATAAGATTTCTGCCACCCTCGCCAGCACAGGAACGCCCGCATTTTTTGTGCATCCGGGTGAAGCCAGCCACGGTGATCTCGGTGTATTAGCCGATAACGATGTGATTTTAGCGATTTCAAATTCCGGTGAGTCGAGCGAAATCCTCACCTTAATGCCCGTCATCCAACGTATGGGGGTACCCGTTATTGCGGTAACAGGTAAACCCGAATCGAACATGGCGCGCTTAGCTAAAGTGCATTTATGTATTGAAGTTCCAGAAGAGGCTTGCCCACTGGGACTCGCTCCAACATCAAGCACCACAGCGACCTTAGTGATGGGCGATGCCATTGCCATTGCGCTGCTACAAGCCAAAGGCTTTACCCGTGATGATTTTGCAATGTCCCATCCTGGCGGTGCTTTAGGACGCAAGTTATTGTTAAAAGTCTGCGATGTGATGCACAGCGGTGATGACTTACCGCTCGTTAACCACGATATTTGCATCACAGAAGCCCTGTACGAAATTTCCAAGAAAGGCTTAGGCATGACGGCGATTATTGATGATCAGCGCAAACTGGTCGGTATCTTCACCGATGGTGATTTACGCCGCGTTATCGATGCCGAAGTGAATCTGCGTACAACGCCCATCGCCGATGTGATGACCCGTAACTGCGTGACCATCACAGACGGTGTGTTGGCCGCCCAAGCGCTGCAAGTGATGGATTCCAAAAACATCAACGGATTAATTGTTATCGATAAAGACCGCCATCCTATCGGCGCTCTTAACATGCTAGACATGGTTAAAGCAGGAGTCATTTAATGCCACAGCAAGGATTTTACGGCCCAATCAGTGATGATGTGTGGCAACGCGCGCAAAAGATTAAACTGTTGATTTGTGACGTCGATGGAGTGTTTTCCGACGGCCGTATCTACTTAAGCAATAGCGGCGAAGAGCTAAAAGCCTTCCACACCCGCGACGGCTATGGTGTGCGCTCACTACTCACCAGCGGTTTTAATCTCGCCGTTATCACTGGACGTCAATCCAAAATCGTTGAAAACCGTATGACAGCCCTTGGGGTTACCCATATTTACCAAGGCGTAGATAATAAGTTCGAGCCCTATGAAGCATTGCTCGCACTCTATGGTGTCACCCCGGAAGAAGTAGCATATATCGGTGATGATATTGTCGATTTACCCGTGATGAATGTCGTCGGTTTAGCGGTCAGTGTGGCCGATGGTCATCCCTATGTGCGTCAGCACGCCCACTTTGTCACTACGCTCAATGGTGGCCACGGTGCACTGCGTGAACTCACAGATCTGTTGCTACTCAGTCAAAATAAATTCACTTCGGCCCATGGAATGAGTATATGAGTCGTGTGACACTCGCGATTATTGCTTTTTTTGGAACTGCATTAGTGCTGTATTGGCAAGTGCAGAACAAGCACAGCGGTGATACCGATAATAGAGTTAAAGATCAAAATACCCCAGATTTCATCATTGAAGATCTGCGCAGTGTTGAGTTCAATGAACAAGGGCTAGTCAATAGCCGTGTGACGGCGAAACACATGGAACATTATGATTCAACGAATCAAACTTACTTTACTCAACCTGTTTATCTTGTTTATCCAGACCAAGGTAAAGCACAATGGCAACTCAGTGCAGATCAGGGCAAGCTAAACAAGGAAACGGGCAAGGTTGTACTCGAAAACAATGTTATTATTGATGCCATTAGCGCAGAAGAACCGATCCAGACCTTGTCCACTAGTTATCTGGAACTCGATCTCAATACTATGATAATGACCTCTGACCGTACCATTTACGTCACAGGGAAAGATTTTAATATTCAAGGCCAAGGCCTTTATGCCGACCTCAACGCGCAAGAAGTGAAATTGACCAGTCAGGTAGTAGGAACATATGAAGCAAAATAACGTATTACTTGCCAGCCTAATGCTAATAATGAGCATGAGCGCCTTTGCTAAAGTCGACGACCTAAAGCAGGAAGTTAAAATCAAAGCAGTGAGCCAAACGGCAGATATCAAGAACAACCAGATCATCTTCTTTGGCCCGGTGGAAGTTACCCAAGGCTCGATAAAAATCCAAGCAAATGAACTGCGTGCATTTTCTGCCGAAGGTGAAAATAGCAAAATTTTAGTGGCCACTGGTAACCCAGCAACTTACAGCCAAGTGTTAGACGATGGTCGTCCAGCCTCGGCGAGCGCGAAAGAAATTCGTTACGATATGGCAAGCCGTACCCTAACACTGAAAGGCCAAGCTTCGTTAGATCAAGCGGGTAGCCAAGTGACGGGTAATGTGATCCGCTATAACATCATCCAGCAAAAATTGATTGCTGAGAGCACAGGTAGTGGTGACGATCGCGTGATCACTATTATTCAGCCTGAAAGCTATCAAGATGATGCCAAACCAGACGCGCCAGCAGATAAACCTGTGAAAAAGCAGGACTCTAAATGACCCAAATCACCCTAAGAGCACAAAATCTGGCGAAGAGTTACAAGAGTCGCCAAGTGGTTAAAGACGTCAGTCTGACGGTAAAAACCGGTCAGGTCGTTGGCCTACTCGGCCCGAACGGCGCGGGTAAAACTACCACCTTTTACATGGTCGTCGGTCTGGTTAAAAGCGATAAAGGCCACATCTTTATCGACGATGATGATTTAACCGCAGATCCTATGCACCTGCGTGCCCGCAAAGGTATAGGTTACTTGCCGCAGGAAGCCAGTATCTTCCGTAAACTGACCGTCCATGACAACATCATGGCCGTGCTGCAAACGCGTAAAGAATTAAAAAAAGAGCAAAGGGAAGAAGAGCTAGAGCATCTGCTCGAAGAGTTCCACATTACCCACATCCGTGACAGCCAAGGCATGTCATTGTCGGGCGGTGAACGTCGCCGTGTCGAAATTGCGCGGGCGTTAGCAGCAAATCCTAAGTTCATTTTGCTCGATGAACCCTTTGCTGGTGTCGATCCGATTTCGGTTATCGACATTAAAAAGATTATCGAACAGCTCAAAAGTCGTGGCCTTGGCGTGTTGATCACAGACCACAATGTCCGTGAGACATTAGATGTGTGTGAACATGCCTATATCGTGAGTCACGGAAACTTGATTGCCGAGGGGACACCCGCAGAGATCTTAGACAATCAGCAAGTTAGGGCTGTGTACTTAGGTGAACAATTCAGGCTATAGTTAATCAAGCGGAGCCAATGCAGGTAATTTATGCCACCATTGGACTCCACTCAAGATGATAACAAGCGACCTCATCCAACAATAATAACGTAGGGATCAGCGGTAACATGAAAGCGTCACTCCAGCTCAAACTGGGTCAACAGTTAACCATGACGCCACAATTACAACAGGCCATACGTCTGTTGCAACTGTCGTCATTAGAACTGCAGCAAGAGATCCAGCAAGCCTTAGATTCTAATCCCCTTCTCGAGCTGGAAGAGGATCAATTCGACGCCACTAAAGCCCCTGTAAACCAAACGCTATCCGATACGGATTTCAGTGAATCGAGCACTCTGCCGCCAGAGAAAGACAGCTCCACCATAGACACGGCAGAGTCCTTAACCAAAGAATCCATGCCCGACGAACTCCCCATGGACACCACCTGGGATGAAGTGTTCACCGCCTCCCCCAATTCTGGCCCCGGTGGCAGTCGTGAAGATGATATGCCCTTCCAAGGTGAGACCAGTGAAGGCTTGTATGAGCACTTAGAATGGCAAAAAAACCTCACGCCGTTTTCTGAAACCGATTTAGCCATTGCCACCGCCATTATTGATGCCATTGACGATCAGGGCTATCTCACCCAAAGCACTGAAGAAATTCTCGAAGCTATGGGCAATCCTGAGGTTGAGCTTGACGAAGTCGAAGCCGTACTCAAGCGCATTCAACACTTTGATCCCATTGGTGTTGCCGCCCGCGATTTAAGCGAGTGCCTGTTGATCCAACTGTCGCATTTCGCCGCTGACACGCCCAACCTAGAAAACGCCCGCATGCTGATCAAAGATCATTTAGATCTGATCGCCGCCCGCGATTTTAGATTGTTGATGCGTAAGACTAAATTAAAAGAGGATGAGTTAAGAGACGGCATAGCGCTTATCCAAACCCTCAATCCCCGCCCAGGTTTATTGATTACGCCCAACGATGACGAATACGTCATCCCAGATGTGTCAGTGTCGAAGAAAAATGGCCGCTGGGTGGTTGAGCTGAATCCTGACTGCATGCCAAAAATCAATGTAAACCAACATTATGCCTCGATGGCGCGCAGCACTAAAAGCCAAGCCGATAGCCAATTTATTCGTGGCCATCTGCAAGAGGCTAAATGGTTTATCAAGAGTTTAGAGAGCCGTAATGATACCTTGTTGAAGGTGGCGAACTGTATCGTCCAATATCAGCAAGGTTTCTTTGAATACGGTGAAGAAGCCATGAAACCTATGGTGCTTAACGATATTGCCGAAGCGGTAGAAATGCATGAGTCGACCATCTCACGGGTGACGACACAGAAATACATGCATACCCCTAAGGGACTTTTTGAACTAAAATACTTCTTCTCTAGCCACGTCGGTACTGACGATGGTGGGGAGTGCTCATCCACAGCAATCAGAGCCTTCATTAAGAAACTGGTTGCAGCGGAAAACCAGAAAAAACCATTGAGCGACAGTAAGATGGCACAACTTCTGGCAGAACAAGGGATCAACGTAGCCCGCAGAACCATTGCGAAGTACCGAGAGGCTATGCTCATTCCGCCTTCTAATCAGCGTAAAAGTTTATAACCTACAGTGGATATCGGAGGACGTTTCTATGCAAATAAACCTGAGTGGACACCATGTCGAAATTACCGAATCGTTACGCGCATATGTAGAAGAAAAGTTTTCAAAACTTGAACGCCATTTCGAACAGATCAATAATGTGCACGTTGTGCTCAATGTCGAGAAAATGCAACAGATTGCCGAAGCGAGAATAAATCTTATCGGTGGTGAAGTTTTTGCTACTTCAGAGCATGCTGACATGTATGCCGCTATAGACGCCCTGATTGACAAGCTTGATCGTCAGGTTATTAAACACAAAGAGAAGTTAACAAAACACTAATAATGGAACTTTGTACCATACTGCGGCCGGAGTGCACTACCTGCGCCACTCCGGGCAGCAAGAAAAAGGTACTGGAACTCATCAGCGACTTAGTCGCTGCCCAGTACCCGACCCTCTCATCTCAAGAGATATTCGAAAGCCTAGTGGCGCGCGAAAAGATGGGGAGCACAGGTATAGGTAACGGCATCGCCATTCCACATGGTCGACTAGCCGATATAGATCAGCCCATTGCCATACTCATTAAGTGTGAAGAGCCGATAGCATTCGATGCTATCGATAAGCAACCTGTTGATATTTTATTTGCACTACTGGTGCCTGCAGACCAATGTCAGCAGCACTTAAGTACCTTGTCTTGCATGGCCGAAAAGCTGAGCGACAAGCAAATATTAAAGCAATTACGCAAGACGCATGATGAAACGGAACTCTATCAGGTAATCACTGGATGAAACTGGTCATAGTGTCGGGCCGCTCAGGCTCAGGCAAATCTGTCGCCCTAAGGGTACTCGAAGATCTCGGCTATTATTGTGTCGATAACCTTCCCTTGCCCTTAATCGGCACTTTGCTTGAGCAACTCAAAGGCAGTAACGATCTCGTCGCCATCAGTGTCGACGTGCGTAACATGCCTGAGCAGGATAAAGTCTTAGTGAAGCAACTCGCGAGCCTGCCTCCTGATACTGAGTTAACCAGCTTCTTCCTCAATTCCAGCGATAAAATTCTGCTCAAGCGTTACAGCGAAACCCGCCGTTTGCACCCTTTGTCGAAGAGCCAAGTCTCTTTGCAAGAAGCAATAAAACTGGAAGGGAAACTGCTCGAGCCTATGTCAAAACTGGTCGATCACTACATAGATACGTCGAACCTGAATATCTATGATTTAAGCGATCAAGTGAGACAAATTCTGCTCGGCAGTGTCGATAAAGAATTAGTGATCAACTTTGAGTCCTTTGGCTTTAAGCACGGTATGCCCACCGAAGCCGACTTTATGTTTGATGTGCGCTTCCTGCCTAACCCACACTGGGAACTGGCGCTGCGTCCATTGACTGGCTTAGATGAGCCCGTAGCTGAGTTCTTAAATCGCCAACCACTGGTCAATAAGTTCATCTGGCAAATCGAGAATTTGCTGGAAACTTGGCTGCCGCATCTCGAACGCAACAATCGCAGTTATTTGACTGTGGCCATTGGCTGCACGGGTGGGCAACACAGATCGGTTTACGTCGCTGAGCAATTGGCTAAACGCTTTAGTAACGGTAAACATAAGGTTTATGCCCGCCATCGAGAGCTGAATAATGCCAAAGCTTGAACGTCAGATCACCATCTGTAACAAACTGGGATTACATGCCCGTGCCGCCACAAAGCTCGTGGTACTGGCATCCGAGTTTGATGCAAGCATCACCTTGATACAAGGCGATAAACAGGCATCCGCCGCCAGCGTGCTCGGCTTACTGATGCTTGAAACTGGCATGGGTAAAACCATTAAGCTTATCGCCGAAGGCCCAGATGCAGAGCCCGCTCTGGATGCCATTTGTGCCTTAATCGACGCTAAGTTTGACGAAGCCTGTTAGTTTCATTTCATACTCAGTGTTCCACACAGGCACTCAGATCAGTACACATCACACTTAGCACTGCTTATTTGTGCAGTTCACATCTCGTTTCAAAAGCTTGGCGACATATTTGTCGCTCGACGGCACGAACCATAGGCGATTACACTAGCGAGCATTACCGCTGACTCACCTTAGTCTTAGCCGCCTTAATCTATGCGTAAAACGCATGATCTATGCCAGAGCTCTCTATCTGTGACTGAAGCATAACTATCGCGAAGTCACCGCTAAGTCTAGCCCTGCGCCAAGCAGCGCACTCTCGAACCAATTTGCCGCACAGTGGCGGACAACTATGGAGGACAAATGCCCGTAGATAATTCAGAAAACGATCACACCGGACATAGTCTCGACCAGTTAAACCAAGCGCTTAGCAGTGGCATGTTTGTGCACGTGCGTAACATGCTGCAAAAAATGGCCGCCTCAGATATCGCGCTGATCTTAGAATCCTCACCACCCAGCGCCAGACAAGTGCTGTGGCAGCTTATCGATCAGGAACAAATAGGCGACATACTCGACGAGTTAAGCGAAGAACTCAAAGATCCGCTGATCCGCAGCATGAGTCCTGAGCGAGTCGCAAAAGCGACGGCGAGCATGGACACCGACGATCTCGCCTATATCCTGCGTAGCCTTCCCGATGCCGTTTACAAGCAAGTGTTGCAGTCGATGACAGAACAAAACCGCCAGCGGGTAGAACAGGCCTTATCCTATCCCGATGAGACCGCCGGCAGCTTGATGAACACAGATACCGTTACTCTAAGACCCGATGTGAATATCGATGTGGTGCTGCGCTATCTTCGCCAAAGGGGCAACCTGCCAGACACCACAGATACCTTATATGTGGTCGATAAACAGGACAAAGTGCTCGGCGGTGTCAGGCTGGCAGATCTACTGACTTGCGCGCCAAGCACCACAATTCGCAACATCATGGACCCCGATATCCAAAGTATTCCTGTGAGCATGTCCGACAGTGAAGTGGCGCAGAAATTCGAACGCAATGACTGGGTATCAGCTCCCGTCGTTGACAGCGATGGCAAGCTGCTAGGACGAATAACAATCGATGACGTGGTCGATGTTATCCGCGAAGACGCCGAGCATTCCATGATGGGGATGGCGGGGATGGACGATGACGAGGATACTTTTGGCCCAGTGCTAAAAAGTACCCTACGTCGCTCACTCTGGCTCACGATTAACTTGTTCGCTGCACTGCTCGCCTCCTCTGTCAGCAATATGTTTGAAGGCACTATCGAGCAATTTGCCACTATCGCTATCTTGATGACAATTGTCCCTAGCATGGGCGGTGTGGCTGGTAATCAAACCTTAGCGCTCGTGATCCGCGGTATTGCCTTAGGCCATATCGGCCAAAGCAACGCCCGTTGGCTTATCGGTAAAGAATTATCGATTGGCTTTCTCAATGGCTTAATGTGGTCGATTTTAGTCTTTGTTGCCGTGTTGCTGTGGAAGGATGATATGGCACTGGCGGGATTAATTGGCAGTGCCATGCTGATCAACATGACAGTGGCTGGCCTTGCAGGTGCGAGTATTCCATTGATTTTAAAACGCCTTAAAATCGATCCCGCCCTCGCTGGCGGCATGGTGCTCACCACAGTCACTGACGTGGTTGGTCTGTTCGCCTTCCTCGGATTAGCGACGCTCTATCTGATGCACTAATGCTTTAACGCTTTAACGCTTTAACGCTTTAACGCTTTAACAGTTTGAGTTTATAACCAAAACGGCATCGAAAGGGTGCCGTTTTTTTATCTCGCTGAAAAACTAGAAAAGGCTATTTTGCCGGTGGTTGAAAGCCATAACTGCTCAGTATAACTTGGCCTTTTGCCGATAGAATAAACTCAGCTAACGGCGTTGCGGCAGCATTGGCGCCCTGCAAAACCAATAAACCATAGTCAGCCCCCACGGCGAGTTCCTGCGGTAAGTCGATGATTTGTAGACTCGGCACTTCTTTTTTAGCCAGCACAGCATTAGTGCAATAGGTTAAAAAGATATCTGCTTGTTTGTTTTCCATCACCCAGCCATAAGGATTGCGATCTTTAGGTGGTTTAGCACTCTCAGGGCCGCCAGTCAGTTGCAATGCCTTGATCTCTAACGCGGCTTTCGCATTGGGTTTTACCGCTTCGGCCTTAGCAAAAACGGCCCAGGCATAATCACCCGCCGGATCAGCTTTCGGGGTTGAGGTGCCAACTTTGACCTTAGGATCTAACAAGGTATCGAGTAGCGTTGCGCTCGTCACCTGAACATTATCCTGGGCAACCGCGCAGAGTTGATTACGGGCAAACATTTGCACCGCTTTCCCCTGACCCGCATCCACTAACGCCTGCGGATGTTTCATATTTGCCGAGGCAAAAATATCGACTTTTTCACCCTCTTGAATGCGTTTTAACAATAAACCTGATGGCGCATATTGTGCCGCAACACTCGTTTGCGACTCGGCTTGATAAGCGGCAATAATATCCTTCATCGCAGTCTTTAAACTGCCTGCGGCGCGCAGTTCTATCGGCGCCGCTCCTGTGGTCACTTCGGCTTTCATCGGCATTCCTTGTACAGCAGCCACCGTGATGACAGGGCTTAAACTCAAGGCGACTAACACGTGTTTGCTTGTCATAGTCATATTCTCCTCTGGGCGCTAAAAGTCATTCTGGTGACTTATCCCCATACAGAACGTGAAATCGGTAAAGGGATCAAGCTGAACTCATCCCAAGGCAAACCGCTGTGATGTGATTGTGGTGCAGATCACCCAAAACACAGGTTAGAGAGGACAAATTGTCTAGCTAAAATCTGCGGGGCACTTACCGCTAAATATACCTATCACAGAAACAAAAAAGTCGCCCTCAGGCGACTTTTGTAAAACTAGAATACTTAATGTCTATTGACCCGTCGGCGTTAATACAATCTCAACGCGGCGGTTTTGGGCGCGGCCATTGGCATTAGCATTTGATGCGATAGGACTCGCTTCACCCATGCCTTTTGATTTTACACGGGCAGAGGCGACGCCTTTGCTCATCAAGTAATTACCCACTTCACCCGCACGTACTTGTGACAGACGTAAATTGTAAGAGTCTGAGCCACTGCTGTCGGTATAACCTAATACGTTAAGCTGTGTTTTGCTGTATTCCTTGGCCACAACCGCCACTGAGTTCAGCACGCGTTTAGCGCCGTCGCTTAACTCGGTTTGATCAACGCCGAAGGTGACTTCATTAGGCATATTCAAAATGATGTTATCGCCGCTACGGGTCACACTCACGCCCGTTGAGGCGAGTTGTTGGCGTAATTTGGTCTCTTGCACATCCATGTAATAACCAATACCACCACCGACTGCAGCGCCCGATGCCGCACCAATTAACGCACCTTTACCACGGTCGCTTTTGCTCGAAGAGACGACGCCAATGGCAGCCCCTGCAACAGCACCAATCAATGCGCCACTGGTCGCTTTAGCGGTTTGCTCTTCGTTTGAATAGGGATTGATTGTTGTACAACCCGATGCAACTAACGCGGTCGTTAATACCACTATGGCTAACAGGGATGGTTTAGATTGCGCTGCCTGAAAACACTTCATCATTTATAACCTCTTTATATGATTGATGACTGTGAATACTGCTCAAAGGGCACGAAATATCACTTCACACTAGGTAATACGAATGACCTAGGGATTGCCACAAGGCAGGCAGTATATACCCAAACAACCTGAAGATGCAGGATTCAGCGGGAGTTTAACGCACTTTAGGCAAGGCGGTTATTTGCGGACCTAGTGGACTAAGTTAAAAATAACCAACGCAGCATAAAGTGCGTTAAAACCCGCCGGGACGGAGCGCCTAGGGCACTCCACTTCCGTGTTGCATCAATTCAAAAGGTGGCCGACATTCCGTCATTGATGCGCCTTGAATTGAAGCACCCTAGGCGCTCTGAAACTCGTATCTTCAGGTAGCTTGGGTATATAGACAATTGCGCTTGAGACAATCCTTTATCCATATTCAATTCTGCTAATCCAGATTGTAGTCAGCAAAGATACAGATTTCGGGTTGCAATCGTGCCTTAGACAGCCCTGTTCCATATCAAGCCGAAGGCACCGAAATAGTGCGTCTTGCACTGTTTTTGGCAGCACTAAAAAATCACACTGTTTTAATCGAATATACAACATAATGATTTTAATGAATAAAATAAAAATTAGAATATTGGCACGAATTTTACATACTACTAAGTGAGTAGACAGTCAGACGCGGTATAAATCGCCGAAAACTCAAGTCGACTTCAACAGGATTAATCCAAATTAAATGGACCTATCGAGACAGAAAATGAACTCGAGTATTTAGGGTCATGAAGGAGGAAGTATGAAAACAGTCATGAACTTTATCGCACTATGTCGCCACGAATGGATTTGTTTGCGCCACCTAGGTCTGAGCCAGTGGGATTTAGAACAGCGTCAATATCATCAATAAAAGGCAATGCAAACGGTCATATTTTAGTTAGAAAGCAGTAAAAGAGGGAACGCTCATGGGAATCGCAGAAAATAGTCTCAAGCTACATGTTATCACCGAGGTTAAAGTGCAAGGTCGCTTACTGTCGGATGTTGCACGTCAATACGGTTTATCTGCCAAGGCAGTTTACCAATGGGTGCGGGAAAGCGATCTGCAACCCCAGCAAAGAGAATGCGCATTAATGAGCGAGATTGCCCAACTACAGAAAAGGATTAAACAGCTCAATAACGAGCTACGCACTATAGGTTAAGCGCTGCATGGCAATTGAGTGCCTTTATAACAAGCTAAACGTGCCCGAATAGACAAGGCCGGACGAGATTGCATTTCGCCCTGCTGATAACGCTAAGGATGTAAAAGATGTGCTAACAACAATAATAACAGCGCCCTTTTTAGTCCGGCCTTGTCGTCCAAATTGATGAACCCAGCGAAGATTGGAAAATAGTATTAAAACCGACAAACGAAACGAACAGAGACAATGCAAAAGTTTCGGCAAGACTGGGGAGGGAGTTATCTCCCCCAAGATCAAATATGTGAATTGTGCTCCCCCAAGTCATGAACATATTTCTCTCTCTGGTCTTGTCATTTTATTCACAGTTCTATGATTGCTAGCTTGTTTGTAGCAA